>JAAFHI010000357.1 GCA_013298335.1 Actinomycetota bacterium | reverse complement strand
AAAAAGTGGAAGTATCCAAAAAGGAGAAGCAGCAGAAGGAGAGAATAGGCCCCCCAGCTTAGGAAAAAATCCCGCATGGCCTTTCGGTATCCCGGCCTTCCCACCCACACAACCGCCTCGTCGCCAACCTCGGCCAGGACAAGTTCCCGAAACCGCTCCGGCACGGCGAAATTGCGTAAAACATCCACGCCGTAGTTTCCGGCCTCGGGGAGTACCGGCAAGTTGAAGCACCGCCGGCACTTCCCCGTTTCCGGGTCAAACTGGTCGGATTGGTGGCAGACCTCGCAGCGTTGCGGCGGCCCTTCGCTCAGGACTTGAAAGTTCTTTTCGAGCATTCGGTTCTCCGTCGGAGTTCTCACGGTAACCGATTGTTACACAGCGCATTGGACGCCGAAAAGATGGACAGCACCGACGACCCGGCGTAAGTTCCGGCGTACCCGAACCTTTTTACCCCTTCCCCGTGGAGGAACTCCCGTGTCGAGAACGGTTTGCATCCCGTGGTTGCTCGCGCTGTGCCTGTGCCTCACCAGTGCCGGAATCCCCGCGCAACCGCAGGACGAACCGCCGCTTTCGGTCGAAACCAACGCCGTGTCGGTTCCAGTGGTCGTCCGCGACGGCAAAAACCGTCCGGTCCTCGATTTGAAGGAAGCGGATTTCCGCATTCTCCAGGATGGCCGCCCGGTCGAGGTCGTGTACTTCGCGCTCGACCGGTCGCCGGTGGACGTGGCGCTGCTCATCGACACGAGCGAGAGCGTCCGAACGGAACTCAGTTTTCTTCAGGAATCGGCCTTCGCCTTCCCCGAACGCCTCGCGACCGGCGACCGGGTGGCGGTCTGGTCGTTCAGCGAAAACGTGCGGGAAGTTCTGAAACTGACGGCCCCGACCAATCAGTCGGCGCTCGCTTCCGCGCTGCGCGGTCTCGAAGCCGGGGGAAATACCGCGCTCTATGACGCGGTCGTCACAGTGTCGAAAACGTTTTCCGACAGCCGCCCGGCCACCGCCCGCCAGACGCGACGCAACTGCATCGTGCTTCTGACCGACGGCGACGACACCGCCAGCCGAGGCGTCACGCTCGACGCCGCGGTCGCCGGGGCGCTCGCTTCCGACGTCAGCGTGTATGTAGTGTCGCGGGCGAAGGTACTTCAAAAGTACTACCGTGACCTGCTCGCCCGCGGTCATCTCATCGCCGAGGACCGGCTCAAGATCGGCGTGCAGGTTGACCGGCTCAAACGCGCCGAAGTCGCCGCCGTGCAACTGGCCGAACGCACCGGCGGGCGGGCGCTGTTCCCGGAACGTGACGCGGATTTGACGAAGGCTTACGCGGAGATTGCAACCGAACTCCATCAGCGATACAACATCGGCTACGCATTGGACTCCCCCTCACTCGACGGGAAATTTCACCGTCTGAAAGTCGAAACGCGCCGCCGCGGCCTCCGGGTCTGGGCGCGCGAAGGGTTTTACGCCCGATGACGAACGCACTCGTGCTGTTCGAAATTCCGGCCATCTGGATCACCGCCCTCTCGCAACTCGTCATCGCCACGTTTCACGGGTTGCTCGGCGCGTGGCTCGCCGTGCGAATGGTCTTCCGTCCGCTGCGCCCGGTCTACATTCTCGGCTGGAAACTGCCGTTCACGCCGGGAATGATCCCCTCCGAACGCGAATCCTTCCTCGAACGCTTCGCCAGCGTCATCGCCGACCGCGTCCTGACGGTCGAGACGATTACCGATGAAATCGTCAATCTTGGCATTCAAAGCGAAATTCACGCCGTGTCGGCGCTCCATTACGCCGAACAGACCGCCAGCGAGGATTTTCTGACGAGCCTCGCGCAACGGTTCGTGGGCGTACTCGGGGATGAACGCAACGCCGAGCCGATCAGCCGCCGCGTCAATCAGGGGCTTTCGGCCATCGTCGTCAACGAAGTCGGCGAAAAATACGGGTTTGTCGGAAAAATCATCGCCAACCGGCTCATCGAGACCGGTCTCATCCGCAAAATCCTGACGTTGTCGCTCAAGGACATCGCCCGCCAGCTCAGTCTCAACCCGGTGGCGCACGATGCCATGGTCGAGGCCATTACCGCCGTCGGCCAGCAGATGTTCACAACCAGCACGGGCGAATTCAAACTCCCGACCGCCGGGCCGGATCAGGAAATGACCGTCGTGGACGACTTCGTGAAATCGCTCAGTCGGCGACTCGACATCGAACGCATCCTGCGCGAACAGCTCGACGGTCTCAGCAATGAAATGATTGAGGATATGGTCTATCGGGCCGCCGGTCGCGAACTGAACATGATCATCCGGTTCGGGGCGTTCGTCGGCTTCGGCATCGGCCTCGTGCAGGCCGGACTGGTGCTGTTGGGAAGGTAGAGCAGTTTTCAGTTGGCTGCGACTGTTTTACCGGAAAGCGAGAGGGTTGCCCATTGGGTATAGCCCACGTCCGGAGCGCTTTGGCGAGGACGTGGGAAACCAATCGGGTTCAATTATTTACGGCGAATATAAAACCCGTAGCCTCGCCAAAGCGCTCCGGCTACGGGCTATACCCAATGCGCTAACCGCACGCCGAAAATATGAATTGGTCGAAATCAAAGGAAAACCGCTCTAACGACCGACCAGCCCACTACCCGCCCCCGCGCTCGGCGGCATCGACGGCGGCGACCAGCGTCCGGGCGGTGGCGGCGCTTTCGGCGACCAGCTTTTCCGGAATGGCGTCCGGGCCGATTTCGGCGCTGGCGTAGATTCGGACGCGGCGTCCAACCACCTCGATGACCCGCGAGGCGATGCAGGCGTCGAGATTCCCCGAAAAATCGCGGAAGAACACGCAGCCTCCGAAATGGTGGCGGCGCGAGGGTTCATAGGCATTGATCAGCCGCAACGCGGGCAGCTTCGGAATTCCGGTCAGGGCCGCCGACGGAAACCACGCGGCCATCGCGTCGAGCGAATCCTTCCCGTCGCCGAGCCGCGCCTGAACCGTCGAGGTCAGCCGGATGGCCGACGGCTGCACTTCCGGCTTCATCAGGGCCCCGATTTCCACCGAACCGGGCGCGGCCACGCTGCCGGTTTCGCTCCGGACGGTATCCAGCGCAATCGTGTGCGCGGCGATATCGGCTTCATCCGCAACGAGATCGGCGGCGGCCAGCTCGTCTTCCGTGTCGTTGACCCCGCGCGGACGACTGCCGACGCCGACGCGGTATTCAATGGCCCGACCACGGCAGGTCGCCAGCGATTCCGACCCGGTCCCGAAAATCGACGTCTCGCCGGACGCCAGAAAGAACATCATCGGGGCCGGTTCGAGCCGACGCAGCGCCCGGTAAATCTGAAACGGATGGGCCGTCGTGTGGCGTTCGAGCCGCTGGGCCAGCGTCACGCGATACACGTCACCGGCGAGCGTCGCCTGTTTGACGTCCTCGGCGGCCTTCCGGAAGAGATTCGGCGAGAAAATCGTGACCAGCTTCGCGGGTGAAACAGCGGGCGGCTCGCTCGCGGGTTCAACCGTCGCCGCGCCGAGCAGGCGTTCCACCCGGGCGATTTCCGCCTGACCCGCCGCGAAATCGGCCTCCAGCTTTTTGGTCCGGCCTTCGGTCCGGACACTCACGATAATCGAAAGCGTCTGTTGCGCGTGGTCAAACGCCAGCACCGTGGAAAACAGCATGGCCGTGCCGTCCTGGGTGGAATCGGCGGCCCGGACCGGAACGTTGCACAGCCAGCGCACCGCTTCGTGCGCGAGAAATCCCACCGCCCCACCCGAAAACGGAGGCAGAACCACATTCATCGGATGCAGTTCGCCCCGCAGTTCCCGGCGGACGGCATCCAGTAAATGACTGGAACTGCTGGCGGTTGCGTCCTCGCGGCGAATTTCCACGCCGCCGCCCTTCCCCTCCACCACGGCAAAGGGCCGGGCGCCCACGAACGAGAATTTCGGCGTCTCGAATAGAAACGACTCCGGCTCGCCCGCCGACAGTTTCAAATAGGCGGCGACCGCCGTATGGACGTCCGCGGAAATCGTCTTCACCAGCGGAACGACCGTTCCGGTCTGGGCGAGTTCGAGAAATTCGGCGTAGGTCGCGGGCCGGAGACTCATGGTTTTCCTTCCGTGGCCTTTCCGGCCCGGGAGCGCAGTACCTGATGGACTTCCGTCAGCGACAGGTCGCATTCGACCATCAGCACGAGCAGGTGGTAGAAGAGGTCGGAAAGTTCCCCCGACATCTCCTTCCGCGAGCCGTTTTTCGCCGCGATGATGGTTTCCGCCGATTCCTCGCCGACCTTCTTCAGAATCTTGTCGAGCCCGGAGTTGAACAGGTAGGTCGTGTAGGACCCGTCGGGACGCTTTTTCCGCCGGTCGGTGATGAGTTCGTGAAGTTGATCCAGCAGGATGCCGAATTCCATCGCGCTCTCGCGAACCAGCGTCACTTCCGGCGTGGCAAGCAGTTCCGCGCCGGATTCCGCGGCCAGCGAATTGGCCGGATCGACCGTGACCGCCGTTTCCGCATCAATCACCCGCTTGAAAAAGCAGGTCCGCGCACCCGTGTGGCAGGCCGGCCCGCGCGGCACCACCCGTACGACGAGCGCGTCTTCGTCGCAGTCGAGCGTCACCTCGACCACCCGCTGGGTGTTGCCCGAGGTCGCGCCCTTGTGCCACAACTCGCCGCGCGACCGGCTCCAGAGCCAGACTTCGCCGGTTTCGAGCGTTTTGGTAAAACTTTCGGCGTTCATGTACGCCAAAGTCAGAACTTCGTTGGTGCGGCTGTCCTGAATAATCGCCGGAATCAGCCCGTTTTCATCGAACTTCGGTTGTTCAATCATTTTTTTCTTGAGTGGTCAGTGGCCAGTGGCCAGCCGTCAGTAGGAAATTTTCATACGAAGAGGTGAAGTACAGTCTTTCAACAAAACTGGCGGCTGGCGGC
>JAAFHI010000589.1 GCA_013298335.1 Actinomycetota bacterium | reverse complement strand
GCCGAGGCGTTTTTGAAAGGCGTCCTGCGCGGCCATCGAGACCGTTCCGGTCGGATGCAGGTGGACGAACACCGAGTCGTCGGTTCTGAGGACGACCGCGTGTCCGAGCATTCCGAGGTAGGGTTCGAGGACGGCGGGCGTGTCGTCCGGGGCCTCGACCGCGAATTTCAACGACACGGTCTGACCGGCGGCGAGCGTTTTGGGGCGATCCCACGTCATCCGCGAGCCGTCGGACAGTTTCTGGGTCGGGTTGGTGTCGCCGACCGTCGCGGCGGTGTCGTCCGGGTCGGAGGTCGCGCCGCCCGTCACGGCGGCCAGGTCGAGGTCGGCGGTCATCGTTTCGGCGAGGCCGTCGCGGTGGACGATATCCGCAAACAGACGGTACTTCCCGGCGGGAAGCGTCGGCAGCGCCGCTTCGTAGCCGCCCGCCTTCTGGCGGATCGGGTGCAGGTGCGCGAACGCCCCGTGATCGCCCGTCCGGACGAGAAACAGGTGCATCAGCTTGCCGTGGTCGGGAATGAAATCGTCGGTTTCGCGTTCGAGCCAGCCCGAATCGTTGAGCGCGAGCCGGAGCGTCAGGGTTCCGTTCGCCATCTCGACGGTGGGAACGAGGCCGAGCGGTTTGTACATGTAGAGTTGATACGCCCGATCGATATTTCCCCACCAGAAGCGCGCGCCGAACAGCGCCAGCAGAAAAACGCCCGTCGTGACGCCCATCACGAGCTTCGACCGCCGTTTCATCCGGCGGTCGGCATCGGAGCCGGCGGGCAGCAGGCTTTCCCGCGAACTCGCGCCGATGACCGCCACCCCGCCGCAGAACAGCAGCAGCCCGAGGCCGCCCATCATGAACGCAAACGGCGTGGTCATTTTCCGCCGTGCGGTCGCGATGGCCGGGACCGGAATCACGGTCGTCCCGTCACCCGCCGGGCCGCTGACTTTTACTTCCAAAGCATAGGAACCAAAGGCCATCAGCCAGACCGGCGTTGCGAAGGCGTTGGCGTCGCCGGGCACCGGTTTGGCCGTGTCGGGCGTCGGCGCGAAGTCCTTGCCGCCGTGGGCGAAGAAAATCGGACGGACCGTCACCCCCGTGGCCGTGCCGCGTTCGACCCGGACCGCCACTTCCGCCGTGCCCGGTACGACATCCGGCGGACGGATGCTGACGAGCACTTTGTAGGGCCCGGCGTCGCCCTCGTAAAACACTTCGGGACTGCCGATGTGCGCCGACGCGCCACCCGCGAGCAGCAGCGCGAGGGTGGCGAGAAACGCGAAAAAGCCCGTAACCCGTTTCATCGCTGGACCTTCCGCATCCAGTCGCCCCACCACAGGCCGACCCGCGCCGAGGCGATGGCGATACCGACAGCGACCAACAACCCGCGAACCAGCCCGAGCGTGGTTTTGTCGTAGGTGAAAAACCGGTACTGCCGCGCCGGGGTGTCCTGACTATAGAAATAGGGGAAGTAGTGGGTGGCGAAGAACCAGTTGCGCGCGGCGGGGGTCATCAGGAATTCGCCGAAAAACCACTGGACTGGCAGGATGACCGCGAAAAACGTCAGACCGGCGAGGAGTGCGAGCGTCCAGCCGTTGGCCGTGTCGCGGAACCGGCGATAGACGAGGTCGATGGCGAAGGCGGGCAGGATGTAGAGCAGCGGAAACTGCGGCGGCGACAGACTGGTGATCTGGTTCAGCACCGGCCCGAGCTTCGGCTCGGCGGGGAAGAGCGGCAGAATCCAGACGAGCGACAGAATCGACAGCGTGTAGATCGCCGCCACTTTCGTCGCCGGGAACGGCACCCGCGAGGCGCGCGCTGACGCGACGAGGACGACCGGCACGATCAGGCAGATGACCTGATAGAAAATCGAGCTGTGCATCAGACCGCGCGTCGTGAATTCGAGCGCCAGCACCGCCGAGTTGGTGAGCAGCAGGCCCGCGGCATAGACGAACATCCGCCGCAGCCATTTCTGACGGCGCAGGCCGTGTTCGTCGCCGTCCGCGAGGTCGCGTTCGCCCTGATTCTGGAGCGCGAGCGCCGTCACGATGGCCCCAAGCTGAATGGCGAAGATGCCGAGCGCGAGCAGCGCGTGCGGGGGGCTGAGAATTTTCACGTCCAGCCCGTAGGTGTCGTGCCACCAGTCGTCGAGCGGGGCCGAAACGACCATCGCGACCGCGCCCCACGAGGTGAAATAGGCCCCGAGCGGCCCCCGGAAGCCCCAGACGCTCACGCCGGCGGCGCGTTCTTCATCGGTTCCGGCGAAGGTGGTCTTGAAAATGACGAACGCCGCCGACAGTCCGGCGACCACGCCGCCAAGGTAGATCGCCATGTGCGGCGGCGACCAGAAGGTGTCGCGTCCGATGCTCTTGTGCCAGGAAATGTCCCACTGGAGACCGATGATGATGCTCGTCGCGCCGAACAGCACCGCGAAGAGATACCACGGAATGTTCAGCGGACGGCTTTCCGCGACAGCGTGGGTACGGGGGAGACGGGAAGCGACGGTGGCCATAGCGGGTACGCCTCGGAGACCTGATTGTAAAAGTGAATTCGGGTTCGGATTTTACACGGATTTTTTCACGCGCCAATGAAAAAAACGGAAAAAGTTCAGCATCTCCCGCTTGAGCGGGGATTCCGTTTCTCCTCCGGTTTCCGCAACTTTCAGGCGAAACGCATCGTACGCGCGCGATCCTTAATACATGTGGTCAGCGCGGGCGGTCAGCGTTTCGAAACCGAGAAGTGGGAAAAGAAGGTTTCGCTTTCGTCGGATTTGGCCCACCCGATGATCTGGGCGTTGGCCCAGACGAGGGTTTCACCGACGACAATCACCCGGATGTGGAGCGTGTCGCCATTCGAATTGAACTTCTGTTCATACCGCGCGACGCCATTTTCGCGGACGACGCGGGGTTCATCGCGTCCGAAGGTCGGTTCGCGCAGTCCCGCTTCCTTGAACCGCCGTCGGACCTCGGCGGCGATGAGGTCGCCCTGCGCTCCCGGAAGTTTCAACCGTTGGGTGTCGTCGAGCGTGGCGAGTGAAAACGACGGTTCCCGGTCACGGACGATGTGAAACGTACCGAGGGGGAGTCCGGGAGGGCGTTTCCCGTCGCTGTCCGGAAACACGCTGACGGCGAACAGGCGGCGATTGACTCGCAGCGTTTTTCCGTCGAGGGGAAGGTCGTAGGGTGCCTCGGCCTGCGCGACGTCCGAGGCCGGAAGGATGAACGACACGCGATGCGTTTCATCCACGTCAAACTCGTAGGCCCGCCAGCCCCTGGGCGTTTGGTCGTCGGTCCGTTCGACGAGGTCGGGCGAATCGTTCGGCTTGAGGTTCCCGACCGGCGGATTCTGGCCGAAGGCCGAAACCGAGAACAATGCGGCAACCAGCGCGACAATGACCCGTATGTTCTTTATTTGAAACACGTTGTGCCCTCAGTTCGGCGCGGGGTCAGCGTTCGCTCACGGAAAACCGCTCGAAGTAGGCTTCGACGTCCGCCGGGTTCGACTGGGGCGTCGTCAGGGCCGAGGCGAAGAAAAGATTTTCGCCGACGATCAGGACCCGCACCCGGACGACGAAG
>JAAFHI010000021.1 GCA_013298335.1 Actinomycetota bacterium | reverse complement strand
CAGGCCACGGTCGCCGCGCTGCGTGATGACGACGGAGATCCCGCCGGGTTCGTCATCGTGTCCTACGAAATGTCGCGCGCGCTTCCAGCCTCCGCGCCCGGAGCGGACGGTCCCTTGACGACCGCGATTGAAGCGGCGCTCTCGGTGCGTCGGGTCGAGCAGCTTCCCACCGAAATCGTCAAACAGTTGTGCGGACTGGCCGCCGCCGAGGCCGGAGTGCTCCTTTTTCTTGAGGGAAGCGCGCTGGCGGCGAAGGCGATTGCCGGTGACGGCGTGGTCGCCGGGTGGGCCGAGGCCCGGTTTCTCCCGGCTGAAGCCCCCGAACTGTTCCGGGCGCTCGAGAACGGACAGGTCGCCGAAGTCTCGGTCGGCGTCCGTGACCGGTTGTTTCCCGAAAGCAGTTTGAAGACGGCGACGGCGGTTCCGCTGGTCCGCAACGGCGCGCTCGGTCTGGCGGTGCTGCTTTCCAGCGGAACGGTTGATGAATCGGTCAAGGCGACGGCCCTGCGTTTTGCCCGGCTGACGTCCTCCGCGCTCGACTGGACCCTGCTCATCGAACAGACCAACGAACAGCTCCGGCATCTCCAGAACAGCTATTCCGGGCAGGACCTCGAAGTCCGCCAGAGCGCCGAGCGAATCGGAACCCTCGAGCGGTCGCTCGAAGCGGCCTCGAAAAGCGCCGCCCGGGCGGAGAAGCTGACCGCCGAAAACGCCGAACTGATTGCGCGGCTGGAGGCGCTCGAGGGCGAACTGTTCGAAGTTCAGGCGCAACTGGGCCAGACCGGCGGACAGGAAGTGGCCGAACGGTTTGCCCAGATCGAAGCCGCCTTTCAGGCGTCCGAGGCGGGACGGGCCCAGGCCCAGAGCCTGCTGGATGAAGTGCAGAGCCATTACGAACTGTCGCACCGACACCTTTCGGACCGGAATGCCCAGCTCGAAAACATGCTGGCCGAGTCGCAGCGTGAAATCGCCGACCGGGATTACCGGCTGCACGAGTTTCAGGCGACGGTAAAAACCCTGAACGACCGGGTGGCCAATGCCGAAACGTCGGCCAACCTTTCGGAAGAGCATTTCGAGGCGCTCAAGCTGGATGCCGCCGCCAACCAGCGCCTGCTGGAGGAAGCCCGGCAGGAACTTTTGCTGGCCAGGGTCGGTTCGAGCCGGGCGTCCGAGGAAATGGGGCTGCTCCGCTCCGATTTCGAGATTTCCCAGCGGTTGCTGACGGAAGCCGTCGAGGCGCGTCGGGCGGTCGAGGCGGCGCTTCAGGAAAAAGATCGCGAGGTCGCCCGCATTTCCGCCGAAAATGAGATGCTGCGCGAAACCATCGAGGATCAGGCCAGTTCGCAGCGGCTCTTTGCCGGGGCCGAAGTTGAACGTCTGACGGCGGAGATTGAGTCCTTCGAACGGCGGCATCTGATTCGCGAGGCGTTGCTGGCGACCGTCATGCAGCGGCTCGAAACGCTGACCAGGGAGCGTTCCGCGTGGCAGGCGATCATTGATCAGGCGGAAGTTCGGGAAGCCGAATTCCATCAGCGTCAGGCGACGGTTGCCGAACTCGAACGCGAAGTCAGCCAGTTGCGGCAGGGCAACGCGCGGCAGGGGACCGAGGTCGCCTCCCTCCGGCAGAAACTGATGCTCGCACAGAATGCCTATCGTGAAGCCCTGAATCTCCTTCAGTCGCGACTTGAGGACCTGGCAAAATTGAGCGCCATTTCGGGGGCATACCAGAAACTTGAGGACGCGCTGACCATTGCTGCCGAGCCTGAACCCGTCCTGCCTCCCGTCCAAGGGCGTCGGATGGTCATTGCCTGCGACAATACCGATGCGCGCAAGCAACTGGCGCACTGGGCGCGGGAGATCGGGTGTCAGGCGCAGTTCGTCGAAAACGGCGACGCCATGCTTTCGACCCTGACCATCGATCCGCCGGACATCGTCCTGCTCGACCTGATTGATCCCGAATTCGACGGGCTCGAACTCCACCGCCGGATGCGCCGCAATCCGGACTGGCGGTCGCTGCCGGTCGTGCTGGTCGTGGCCGATGGTGAAATCGGCCGTCTGGGAATGTCGCCCTCGCCGACCACGACCATGGTCGCCCGCGGGCGTCTGTCGCCGGAAATTTTGCGTGGACTGGTCGCCCAGACCCATGTCGCCCACGCATAGAACGGGCAAGGGGGGCGAGGGGACTTCCTCTCCTCCAGACGAAATCATCAAAAATCACTTGCCCAATTTCCCGCTTTCGCTATTCTTCCAGCTTTTCCATCGTTGCATTTGTTCGAGGGACCCTAAACATCTATGCGCAAGAATCTCCTTCCGCGCGTCATCACGATTTTACTGGTGACGCTGGGCTGCCTGTACATTACCTTGATCGGCTGGCGTGCGCCGGTCGGCGCGGACTTCAAATCATTCGCCAAAATCAAGGAAAACGTCGCGGGAAACATCAAGCTCGGCCTCGACCTGAAGGGCGGGTCGCACCTTGTCCTCCAGGTCATGGTTGATGAGGCGCTCAAGAAAATCGCCGACGACAACGCCGAAAAGTCGAAGACCGTTCTTCAAAAGCTTGCCATTCCCATGAAGGAAGCGAAGGCCCTGACCGCGACCCAGGTGGTCGTGACTCTGACCGACGCGACCCGCATCACGGAAGCCCGCGACAAGTTGCTGGAAGATTTTGGCAAGGGCGAATGGACGGCCAGCATCAACGGTTCTGATGTCGTTTTCACGATGAAGGAAAACGTCGCCCGCGAGTACCGCAAGCGCGCGGTCGATCAGGCGATGAACATCATCGAAAACCGGATCAACTCGTTCGGCGTGACCGAGCCGACCATCCAGACCTACGGCGCGGAGAACAGCTACCAGATTCTTCTTCAGTTGCCGGGCGTGGACGATCCCGAACGGGTGAAGCGGACGCTGGTCCTTGAATCCAACCTCGAACTGCGCTCGGTGGACGGACCCTACCGTCCCTACGGCAGCCCCGAAGAAGCCAAAGCCGCCGCCGCCGGGCGCGCCGACGTCGAACCGCTTCCGCTCGATGAGCGTGATGAGGAAGGGGCCGAGGCCGCCACGACGCCGCAACCGGGCATGTCCTACCTGCTCATCACCAAGGCCCCGGTCATCGTCGGTCGCGATCTGCGCGACGCCTTTGCCGCCCAGGGCCAGGTCGGTGACGAAGGCGACTACCGCATCGTCTTCAAGCTAAAGGACGACGGCGCCAAGAAGTTCGGCGACTGGACCAGCAAGAACATCGGGAAAAACCTCGCCATCGTTCTTAACGGACGGGTCAAGTCGGCCCCGACCATTCGCGGCGAAATCCGCGATACCGGCGAGATTACCGGCAACTTCTCGAAGCAGTCGGCGGAAGATCTGGCGCTCGTGCTGCGCTCGGGCGCGCTGCCCGCGCGGGTCATCTACCTTGAGGAACGGACGGTCGGACCGTCGCTCGGCGCCGACTCGATCCGGCAGGGCGTGGCCGCTTCGGTCGCGGGCATCGTGTTCATCATGTTCTTCATGATTTTCTACTACCGGATTTCCGGTTTGAACGCCATCATCTCGCTCGTGCTGAATCTGGTCATGCTGATTGCCTCGCTGGCGATGTTCAGCGCAACGTTGACGCTGCCCGGCATCGCGGGCGTCATTCTGACCATTGGTATGGCGGTTGACTCGAACGTGCTGATTTTCGAACGCATCCGTGACGAACTTCGACTCGGAAAAGCCGTTGTCTCGGCGGTCGAACTCGGGTTCGACAAGGCGTTCGTCACCATTATTGATACGCACGTCACGACCATTGTCTCGTCCATCATCCTGTTTATTTTCGGGACTGGTCCGATCCGCGGTTTCGCCATCACCCTGATTGTCGGGTTGCTGGCCAACCTGTTCACGGCGACGTTCGTTTCAAAGACGATGTTCGGCTACACGCTGTCGCGAACGGAGCGTCCGACCTCGTTGAGCATCTAGGCTTCAGGTGGCGGTCGGCGGCGGGTCGTAATCCTGCCGCCGCGCCGCGCCGGAATCCGACCGACCCTGAATCCTGTTCGTTCTCATACCTCAAGCCATGATCGAAATTTTCAAGAATACCAACTACGACTTCCTCGGGAAGGCCAAGTACTTCATCATTTTCTCCATCGTGACCTCGGTGCTCGGCATCGGCTCGATGCTCATTCGCGGTTTCAACCTCGGCGTGGACTTTGCCGGTGGAACCAAGCTCGCGGTCCGCTTCAAGTCGGCGCCCGACGAGAACCGGATTCGTGCGGCGCTCCAGAAGGCCGGATACGAGAAGGACAAGGTCTCGATTCAGCGAACCGGCAAGAAGCTGAATCAGGCTGACCGGAATGAAGTCTTCATCAATACGCCCATCGAGCAGGGCGAAGTCGATCGTGACAAGAAGAAGATCACCGAGGCGCTCTCGAAGGATTATCCGGCGACGCCTCCGCCCGCCGACAAGGTGGACGTGAACCTGAGCGGCATCGACGTCATCGCCGCCCGGTTGCTCGAAAAGGACGCGCTCAAGCTGAAGACGACCCTGCCGCCGGGCGACGCGCAGAAGGAATACCGCCGGTTCGCGGAAACCGTCGTCAAGTTCCGCGACTCCTCCGGGGGCATCATCGCCGACCTGAACGCGGTCCCGATGGCCGGTTTCAACAACCAGATGGGCGAAACCTTCAAGCAGGAATTCTACGCCGGTGAATGCAACGTCGTCAGCGCCGAAGTCGTCGGCCCGCAGGTCGGAAAAGACCTCCGCAACCGCGCCATTTACGTCACGCTCGTGGCCTGCGTCGGGATGCTCATTTTCATCGCCTTCCGGTTCGAATGGATCTACGGATTCGCCGCCATCGTCGCCACCATTCACGACGTCATCATTACCCTGGGACTGTTCTCGCTCTTCCAGTGGGAAATTTCGCTGACCTTCATCGCGGCCATGCTGACCCTCATCGGGTACTCGATGAACGACACCATCGTCATCTTCGACCGTATCCGCGAGCAGTTGAAAACCCATCGCAAGGACAACCTCGTCAAGGTCACCAACGACGCCATCAACCAGACACTCTCGCGGACAATCATCGCCTCGGGGCTGACGCTGCTGTCGGTCGTGGCGCTCGTCCTGTTCGGTGGAGATGTGTTGAAGAGCTTCTCGCTGGCCCTGTTCATCGGGATTCTCATTGGCACCTACTCGTCCATCGCCATCGCCAGCCCGATCATGATCTGGTGGAAGAATCGCGCCGAGCGCATCCTGCGCGAGCGGGAAGAGGCTGCCAAGGCGGCCCGGATGGCGAACAAGAAGAAGCCGGGCTCCCCGGACGCGAAATCCGCCACCGTCCAGTAATCCGGTGGACGTGGATTCTTCATTTTGGAGCACCGGGAACTTTTTTGAACACACGGTGTCCAACCCTGCTGAAAACGCATATTCATCGCCGGAACGTAACGCGTCGTGACGCACCGTTCCGGCCATCGAAACAGACTGTTTCGCGAGCATTGCGCGGGGTTGACGTGAGTGTTTCAGCACGTGGAAATGGTTCAAAAAACGAGAGAAAAGGCTTGACTTGGAGAAATGCGGACGAGTAATGTTGGCCGTATCCAAACCTTCCTTAAATCACGAAAAAGAGTGTAGCGGCGTGGGTGATTCAGGCCGGATTTCTCCGTGACATCCTTTTGCAAGAGCCGCACGTGCCCTAATCAAGACGTTGACGCGCAGGTTCCCGACTGGTCCAAATGTTGACATGTTCGGCAGTCCGGCCGCGGTTTAAGCGATGGCGGGCCGAGTGTTGAATCAGAAAGGGAAATGAGGTGCCGTATGTTCGATAACATGGTCGAATCCACATCGAGCCGCAAAGACGCGGGCCGACGTTCCGCCTTCATGGCTGGGACGTTCGCGTTGTGGGTGATTGCTTTTACCGCGATAGTGGTCTGGCAGATCTGGTCATTTGCCGCCGACCTGAACCAGGCCGCGGAGGAAGCCACGTTGCTTGCCCCGCCGCCCCCGCCGCCCCCGCCCCCGCCGCCGCCCCCTGCCGCAAGCAGCTCTCCGACTCAGCCGAAAACTCAGGTTGTCACTGACGTGCCGCCCGAGAAGCCACCCGAGAAGATCGTCGAAAAGCCGCCTCCCTCGGTCAAGACCCGCAACTCAAGCGATGACAATTCCAACTCGACTGCCGGGATGGTCGGCGGTATGCCGGGCGGAGTCCCCGGCGGAGTCCCCGGCGGAGTCCCCGGTGGTGTTGCCGGTGGTACTGGTGACGCGGCGCCCCCTCCTCCGCCCGATCCGCCGAGACAGGAGCCGCAGGTTCCTTCCGGCCCGGTCCGCCGCAGCGAAGGCGTGTTGCGTGGAAACGCACTGAATCGAGTGACTCCGGAATATCCGGCCATTGCCAAGTCCACCCGCGTGCAGGGTGACGTGGTGGTCGAGCTTCAGATTAATGAAAACGGCCAGGTCGTCAGTGCCCGCGCCGTCAGCGGTCCGGCCCTGCTCCAGCAGGCGGCCGTCGCCGCCGCCCGCCGGTGGTCGTTCAAGCCCACCCTGCTGAACGGTCAGGCGGTCAAGGTGACCGGGGCCATCACGTTCCGATTCAACCTCGGGACCTAAGCGCTGAAGGTACAGATGACGCCGTGGCCGACCAGAGGTACGGCGTCTCGAAATTTATTGAAGCTTCTCTCTGCCTTGAGCGTGTAAGGGGAAGCAATCGGAAACGACAAGTTCTCTTGGAGGATAACATCTCATGACGCTGCTTTTTGCAAAGTTCGGTCTGTTCCTGACACAGGCCATTTTCATGTTCGGTCCGGAAGGCGCACCCGCCGCTGGTGGCGCACCCGTCGATGACTTCTCCCTGCTCGGGATGATCAAGAAAATGGGTGGGGTGGCGCTGGCGGTGGCCATCATCCTCTTCCTGATGTCGGTGTATTCAATCGCCATCATGGTCGAGCGTTTTCTGACCTACAACGCAGCCAAGAACCAGTCCCGTGAGTTCGCTCCGAAAGTCGCCCAGGCGCTCAAGGACGATCGCATCGAGGAAGCCATCAACATTTCCGACCGTCACAAGAAGAGCCACCTCGCGGTGGTCGTGAACGCCGGTCTTCAGGAATTCCGCGCGCATCAGTCCAATCCGGAACTTTCCGGCGAAGTCATCGATGCTTCGAAGCGGGCGCTCCAGCGCGCCATCGCCGTCAAGATGGCCGAATTCAAGCGCGGACTTTCGGGTCTGGCGACGATCGGTTCGACCGCTCCCTTCGTGGGACTGTTCGGAACGGTGGTCGGCATCATCAACGCGTTCCAGGGAATGAAGGCCGCTGAAGGCGCCGGTATCGGCGCGGTCGCGGGCGGAATCTCGGAAGCGCTGGTCGAAACCGCCTTCGGTCTCGTCGTGGCCGTTCCCGCTGTGTGGATGTTCAACTACTTCACCAGCAAGGTTGAAGCTTTCAGTGTCGAGATGGAAAACTCTTCGTCCGAACTGATTGACTACTTCTTGAAGCGTCGGGGAGCGCGATAAGCCATGAGCATGTCCGTAGGCAGCGATAGCGAGTACAACAACGAGATCAACGTCACTCCGATGGTTGACATCATGTTGGTGCTCCTCATCATCTTCATGGTGGTGACACCGCTCCTGTCTCAAGGAATCAATGTCACCCTTCCGGAAAACGATAATCCCGAAGAGGATCCCAACATCACGAAGGACAGTTCAGTCGTGATTTCGATCCCGGCCAAGGATCAGTATTTCGTGGGCAAGGAACCAATTCCTCGAGCCGATCTGGTCGAAAAGATCAAGCGGCTGATGAAGGACAAGAAAGCCGAAGATCGCATCGTCTATATCCGGGGTGACAAGAGCGTTGCCTATGGGGACGTGGTTCAGACGATCGACGCCATCCGGAATGCCGGCATTGACCGTATCGGGTTGGTGACGGAAAAGCGCAAGACAAAAGCTGGGAAATGAGATGTGAGAAGACCGTTCGTCGGAATCGTCGGACGGTCTCCTTTCACACAAAGGAGTAACGAGTCATGTCAATGTCAGCCGGTGGTGGAAAGACGGGCGCGAAGCCGGATATCAACATCACGCCCCTCATCGACGTTCTGCTCGTCATGATCATTATCTTCATGGTCATCAAGCATAAGGACCCGCACCGTTTTGAAAACAAGGTGCCGGAAAAGCCCAAGCCGGATCAACAGAAGAATATTGACACCAGCCTGAGTCTGGTCATCACGATTGACCGGACGGGCCTCATCAAGCTGAATTCGCAGGAAATGACCGACGAAAATCTGCGACTCACGCTCAAAAAGACCATCGACCAACGTGCCACGGACTTGCGGACGGTTTTCATCAAGGGACCGCGTGAAATCCCGTATGAAAAGGTGGTCAAGCTGATCGACATCGCCAAGGGCGCGGGAGCCGCTCCCATCGGTTTGCAAATCGACAACATCGACTAGTCCAAGCACTCATATGAAATCTACGCCGAATCAATCTCGTCATTCACATCGCGCCTGGGTGCGATCCGCGCTGGTCGGTTTCGCCCTGTGCTTCTGCGTTCTTGGAACGACCGGGTGCGTCAACAAGCTCCGTGCCAAGGACCGTCTGAACGAAGGCGCCCGACAGTTCAACAAGGGCAAGTTCGATCAGGCCGAGCGGTTGTTCAAGGAAGCGATGGAACTTGACCCGGAATTCATGCAGGCACGCCTCTTTTACGCCACGGCGCTCCGTTCGCGGGTCGCCAGTGAAGAAGGCGATTCACAGCAGAAGACCGCCCGAGCCGCCATCGACGCGTACAAGGACCTGCTTGATCCGAAGTACAACGGGAAAATCAAGGACCGGGATCGCGATCAGGCCTATGCCTTCATTGCCGACCTCTACAAGACCCTTGATGACACGAATAGCTTTCGTGAGTGGTTGCAGAAACGGGCCGAACTGGCAAACCAGAAGCCGGTCACCAAATCGGAATGTTTGTATGGCATCGGCGTGACCTACTGGAACGAAGCCGTCAAGATTTCCAAAAAGTACGAAGTGCAGGTCCCCGGCAAGTTGCCTGAAACCAAAAAGGTCGATCAGTGGGACAAGAAGGACATCGAGGCCCTGCTCGATAATGTCCGAAACGGCCTCAAGTTCATTGATCAGGCGATTGCCGCCTATCCGGAATACACGAATGCCTACAGCTATCGCGGGCTTCTGATTGCGGAACAGATCAAGGTTGAAGCGGATGCCACCAAGGCCGCGGCCCTCGACAAGGATCGTCAGGCTTCGATGGAGAAATTCCAGGAACTGAACCGTCGCGCGGCCGCCGAACTGAATCAGGGCGGAAGCTAGAGTTCGCAGTCCGACGTTTTCGAGACAGGCCGATGAGAAATCGTCGGCCTGTCTCATTTTCCGCTCCAAACCGGTTTCAACAACTTGCCAAGCCGCCTATACTTCATCTCCCAATTGTCTTGGCGCGGCTTCCGCGCGGGAGGAATGTCGGAATGATTCGGTTCGAGGATATAGCCGAGAAGGTTGAAACCTACCATCCGAACGCCGATCTGGATATGTTGCGCCGGGCGTATCTCCTTTCGGCGCAGATGCATAAGGGACAGGTCCGGAAATCCGGAGAACCCTATCTCACCCATCCGCTCGAAGTGGCGAACCTGCTGGCGGAAATGCGGCTGGACGTCACCTGCGTAACCACGGGGCTCCTGCACGATGTGGTTGAGGATACCCACGTCACGCTGTCCGAACTCGAAGAGCAGTTCGGGCAAGAAATCGCCCACCTCGTCGACGGGCTGACCAAGATTTCCCACATCGAATACGCCTCACGGGAGGAGCGGCAGGCCGAAACCGTCCGGAAAATGCTGCTCGCAATGGTGGACGACATCCGGGTCGTTCTCGTCAAACTTGCCGACCGCCTCCACAACATGCGGACGATGGACCACATGCCGGCGGAAAAGCGCGCGGCCAAGGCCCAGGAAACGCTCGATATCTACGCGCCGATTGCCCACCGCCTGGGAATGGGGAAGGTCCGCGGCGAACTTGAAGACCTGAGCTTCCAGTATCTGTATCCCGATGACTTCCTGCACCTGAAGACGATTGTCGAACAGCGTCGGGCATCGCTCGAAAACCACCTCGACCAGATTCGCAAGACCCTTGAGGAAAAACTCGGGGCCAACCATGTGAAAGTGGTGGATATCCAGGGTCGGGTGAAGCGCCTCTACAGCCTGTTTCTCAAACTCAAACGCCAGAACATTTCGATTGATCAGGTGTTCGACCTGCTGGCGGTTCGGGTCATCACCGAGGACGTCGGCGACTGTTACGCGGCGGTCGGCGTCATCCACAGCATCTGGAAACCAGTGCCGGGGCGTTTCAAGGACTGGATCGCCATCCCGCGCAACAACCTTTACCAGTCGTTGCACACGTCGGTCGTGAGCGACATCGGGCAGTCGTTCGAAGTCCAGATTCGCACGGCGGAAATGCACAAGATCGCCGAGGAGGGTATCGCGGCTCACTGGAAGTACAAGGAAGGCCGCTCGGCGGTCAAGGAAGACGACGAAGCCTACGCCTGGCTCAAACGGCTGGTCGAATGGCAGCAGGACGTCTCCGATTCCCGCGAATTCCTCGACGAACTCAAGATCAACCTCTATCCGAATGAGGTCTATACCTACACGCCGCGCGGAAAGGTGCTCGAATTGCCGCGCGGGGCGACGCCGATTGATTTCGCCTATGCCATCCACAGCGATGTCGGCCAGAAATGCGTCGGGGCGAAGGTCAACGGCAACATGGTCAAGTTGTCGTACCAGTTGAAAAACGGCGATGTCGTCGAAATCCTGACGTCGCCGAACGGCAAGCCGTCGCGCGACTGGCTGAAACTCGTCCAGACGGGGCGCGCCCGAAACCGAATTCGGCGTTATCTGATTGAAACGGAACGGCATCGGGCCATCGAGATTGGCCGCAAGGCGGTCGAAAAGGAAGCCGACCGGCTCAAACTCAGCGCCAAGAAACTGCTCGACAGTCCGGACCTCCAGAAAATCGCTCCCGATTACGGTCTCCAGCGCGGCGACGACGTGCTGGCGGCCATCGGGTACGGCAAACTCGACGCCCGGCACATCCTGACCAAACTGGTACCGGCGGCCAAGCTGGCCGAGATGGAAGAAAGCGCGAAGACTCCGGCCAACGGCTTCGCCAAGGTCGGCAACGAGGTCGGGAAGTTCGTCAAGAAGTACCTTCGGCTCGGACCGGACCGCATTCTGGTGCGCGGCATCGACGAGGTCATGGTTTTCCGGGCGCGCTGCTGCGATCCGATTCGCGGCGAAAAAATCATCGGATACATCACGCGGGGCAAGGGCATTGCGGTCCATCGGGCCAACTGCGTCAACGCCCAGAACCTGATGATCAACAGCGAACGCATCATCGATGTGGACTGGGTCATTGAAACCGAGGGAACGACCACCTACCCGGTCAAGATTTCGGTCATCACCGAAAACCGGCAGGGCATTCTCGCGGACCTGACGCAGGCGGTCTCGAATATCAAGACCAACATTCGTGAATCGCACGCCAGGGTTTCCGAAGACGGTCGCGGCCTCATCGGGTTCACCACCGATATCTACGACGCGAAGCACCTCGACCGCGTCATGAAGGCGATTCGGGGCGTCACTGGCGTGGTCAACGTCGAGCGCGTGGTGGAAATCGGTCGTGAAGCCTGATTGCCGGTCCACCATTTGAACTGGCGTTTCTTTCCGGCTTCACGTACCTTTCGTCCGGCATTCCCCGAAAACCACCTCCAGTTTCTAAAATTTGAAATGCTCCTGTACGAAATCAACGCCCGTTTGAACGGGCAACGATTCGATGAAATTTCCGCGCGTCAGCTCTCCGATTACGCGGAACTGGGTTTCGACACCATTTGGTTCATGGGCGTCTGGGCGCTGAGCCCCGAAGGCACCCGGATGTCAAAAACCTACGCCCCTGATTTCCAGGGATCGCCCTACGCCATTCCCGATTATATTTTCAACCCCGATCTGGGGGATGAAGCGGCTTTCCGAAGCCTGCGAAAACGGGCGGAAGCACAGGGCTTGCGGCTGATTCTGGATTTCATCCCGAATCACCTCGCGCGCGACACCCCGCTCATCGACCGCCATCCGGAATTCTTCATCAACAGCAACCACGCGATGCGCGAGGAGTTCGATCTCGATTACTACGAACATCCGAGCGGACGGCGGCTGGCCCACGGCAAGGATCCCTTTTTCGCCGGCTGGAACGACACCGTCCAGCTCGATTACACGGTGAAGGGACTGCGCGACTTCATGAAAGCGGCGCTGGTTCGGCTGGCCGGGATGTGCGACGGGGTCCGTTGCGATATGGCGATGCTCGTGCTGCGCGACCAGATTCGCCGCCAGTGGTATCCGCGGGTTCGCCGCGAGGCATTCGATCTCGCCATGCCCGACGAATTCTGGGACGACGCGATTACCGCCGCGAAACGGGTCAACCCCGACTTTCAGTTCATCGCCGAAGCCTACTGGGACACCGAGCCGAAATTGATTGGTCTGGGTTTTGACTTTACCTACCACAAGCGTCTGCTCGATGCCTTTCACAAGGTCAATTCGCCGAATCTCGTGGTTGAACACCTCCGGCATACGTCGGAGCATTTTCTCAAGCAGTCGGTCAACTTCATCGAGAATCACGACGAGGACCGGGCCGCCGCCCGGCTTCCGGGGACCGCCAACCGGCGCGCGGCGGCGCTGGTGTGCCTGCTGCCGGGCATGACGCTGATTCACCAGGGGCAGATGGAAGGCATGACCGAGAAGATTCCGGTGCAGCGCATCAAGCCGCTTGAGCCGTTTGAACCCGACGAGTCGCTCCGGGAGTACTACCGCGAACTGCTCGCGTTCGCCCGTCATCCGATGTTCCGAAAGGGTGATTACGTATTCGCCGAGTCGAATCTACCCAATGCCGTCAGTTTCTGGCGTCGGATCGGCGATTCCGCCGAACTGGTGACCATTCCAATTGGGGAAGCGCCGCTCCATGTGCCGGAGTATCCCCTGTTCTCGATTCCGCAAGGGTGGGGAATCGTCACGGATTCCGGGCGAATCGCGGGGTACGGAGGTGATCGCATCGCGTCCGACCCGGATGAACTCGCCTTGAAGCTCGAACATGCCGATGTCATCAAGTCGTTCGGGCCGCTTGAAATCATGCGGGTTCGCTTTGACGTGACCGGGGAGTAGCCAGTAGTCAGTGGCCAGCAGCCAGCAGCCAGCAGTCAG
>JAAFHI010001079.1 GCA_013298335.1 Actinomycetota bacterium | reverse complement strand
GGGGCGGGGGCAGTTTCTTGCTGTAGAGGCTGCCGAGAATCACCGGATAGCGGGGATCCTGGTTCATGAACCCGACCACGACTTCGTCGCCAATTTCGGGCAGGAAAAACGCGCCGATCTTGTTGGAAGCATAAAAGGTCCCGAGGCGCGCCCAAACGCCCTTGGTATTGTCCTGAAGCAGCGGCAGGTTGACCAGAATCCGGTATTCGCCGCCCGGGTCGGGCGCGATTTTCTTGATAATCCCGGTTTGTAGTCCCTTGATGGGGGGAAGCTGTCCGGAGGCTTCGGGGGCGGCGACATGGGGCGCGACCGCGGCGAACCACTTGGCGGAGAGGCCGAATTCGACCGTGGTGAGCCATTTTCCGTCGTGAATGTCGTGATGAACGCCAGCGATGAAGACCTTGCCGTTGAAGCGACTCCCAAGTCCCGCGAGTTCGAGCATTTTGCCGACCGCCACCTTCGCACTGCCCTGAAACCGAACCGATCCACGAATCTTGGAAAGTTTCGATTTCAGAAGTTCCGAGGAGGACCAATCCTGAAGCGCGGTCTTTTCAAGCGGGCCGGCGGTCTGCTGGTTAAACCGTTTGACATTGAACACCTTGGCCAGTTCAGCCGAGGTCACGTTGCCCGGTTCAGTTACCGGTACCGCGCCCGGTCCGGCCTCGACGATTTTCTGGGTCGCGCTGTCCCATCCGGCGCTCGTAATGGCCGATGGGGCCAGTTGCGTGGCCGCATCCATTTCTGCATCGAGGTCGAGGATGGATTCGCCGTATTCGACCCTCAGAACGGGTGTTTGCGTCGTGTCGGGCTTTTTCACAGTGACCTTGCCGCCGTCGGCCATCACCACCAGCCCGTTCAATTCCGCCCGCATCACCATCAGGTCCCAGTCGGTTGCGTAGTACTGGACGATTTCCTCGTGAATCGTATTGGTCGCGGCGACGTCCTTGGCGAGGCCGTTGGCGGTGATGAGTTTTCCGATCAGATCGCTGTCCTTGATTTTCTCGAAGAAGCCGTTCTTTCGGTCGAGCGTCATGCGCAGGGCTTCGTCTGAGATTTCAATGATCAGCTTCGATCCCTGGGTCTGGGTAATTTCGATGCCCTGACGAACAACCAGGCCCCGGAAAATCGTGGCGTTCCGGGAGTTGTAACCGGCGGCGATTTCAATCTTGCGGCCGGGAAGGAAAATCGCCAGATCACTGATTGGGAAGTTTCGCTTGGCGGGGCTTCCGTCAAACAGGACAACCCTCGCCTTCGGAACCTTGTTGGTCGAAAGCCAGGTGTCGACTGAAACCACCTGGAAGCTACTCGGAATTTCCACGCCGTCGGATTTCACGGAAAACGTGACGAGCGACGTGTCGGTCGAAAGGGGCGAGGGGACAGTCATGCGGCGGCGCCTCCGAGGGGCGGAAACAGCAGTTGCGTTCCAACCGCGAGGTTGCGGAAGTCGGTCAGGTTGTTGACGCGGGCCACCTGCGGGTAATAGACGCTGGTGCCGTAAATCCGGTAGCACATCAAGGGCAGCGTGTCGCCGGCCAGAACGGTCCGGACGTGGGATAAGTCCGGCGAGTTGTCGTTGGCCATCAATGCCAGCAGGGCGAGTTCGATCTCGTCATGGTATTCGACGAAGGTCGCGTCGGCCCGCGCGCGAAGCGGCGTGCCATCCGGCTTGAACATCGTGTAGTTCAAGGTGAGTGAGAGCAGCCGGCATTTGAAGGTTAGCTTGCCCCACGTCAGGATCAGGTAATTCGGGCTGTGGATGCTCCCCTGATATTGAAAGACGATCGACGTGAAATCGGCGATCTGTTTGACGATCCCGTCGTCGGTGAAGGGAATCAGCCCCGGAATTGGACTCGGCACCACGCCGGTACCGTCGAAAACCAGTTCCAGTTGGAGTTCCTCAGAGGGAATCTTGTTGAAATCGGGCGAGCCGCTGTTGGCCCCCTGCGACTTCACGTCGTTGTAACAGATGGTGTACCGCCGGGAGTATTTCTCGGGGTTGATGAAGACGCTGAATTCGCCGTTCCGTTCCGTGAAATACTCC
>JAAFHI010000034.1 GCA_013298335.1 Actinomycetota bacterium | reverse complement strand
CGCCGCTTCCGCGCCGCGCTGGACGCCCCTGATTTCGGCATCCGGACGCTCGGACAGGTGCATTCGAACATCGTCCGGTCGCTGGAAGAGGCTCATGAAGAAGATGTCGTGACCGAGGGCGACGCGGTCACCGGCGACCGGACGGGCCAGTTCGCGGGCGTTTTCACCGCCGACTGCCAGCCGGTGCTGCTCGCCGACCCGCGCACCGGGGCCTTCGCCGCGGTTCACGCGGGCTGGCGCGGCACGCTCGCGCGCATCGTCGAGGTCACGGTCGCGCACATGCGCGAGGCGTACGGCAGCCGGCCCGAAGACCTGCACGCCGCGCTCGGCCCGAGCGCCTCGGTTGACTGCTACGAAGTCGGCGAAGAGGTCATCGAGCAGTTTCAAGCGGAATTTGTGTATGGGGAACAGCTTGTCGCCAGACCCGAGGGCGCGGCCAAGCGCCACCTCGACGTCCGCGCGGGCAACGTCCGGCAACTTGCCGACGCGGGCGTGTTGCCCGAACGGACCTACAACGGCGAATACTGCACCATGACCCGGACCGATCTGTTCTTTTCCTATCGCCGTGAAGGGGGCCGCGGCGTCGGACGCCTGCTCTCGGTCATCGGGCGGCGGTAAAAATTCCGCCCCGAAAACGGCAAACGGTGGTACCGATTGTGGTACCACCGTTTTTTTCTGTCGTAAAAACTGGTGCTCGCGGCAGGAATCGGACCTGCGACCTACCGCTTAGGAGGCGGTTGCTCTATCCACTGAGCTACGCGAGCGGGGCGAGAGCCTGACGGCCTACGAATCGTAGCGCAAAAGTGAGTGGATGTCGTAGCCAGCGAGTTTTTCGCGACCGTTGAGGAAATTCAGTTCGACCAGAAAGGTCAGTCCGGCGACTTCGCCGCCGAGCTTTTCAACCAGTTTCACGACCGCCGCCGCCGTTCCGCCGGTGGCGAGCAGGTCGTCGGCGATGAGGACGCGCTGGCCGGGCTGGATGGCGTCGCTGTGGATTTCGAGCGTATCGCTGCCGTATTCGAGGTCATAGCTGATGCTCTCGGTCGCGCCGGGCAGTTTTTTGGGCTTGCGTACCGGCACGAAACCCGCCCCGATATGGTAGGCGAGCGCCGGCGCGAAGATGAAGCCGCGCGCCTCGACGCCGATGACGGTGTCGATCTTGTGCTTGTGACCGGTAAAGCCTTCGCTCATCCGGTTAATGGTCATCTTGAGGCCCTGCGGGTCCTTGAGCAGGGTCGTAATGTCGTAAAAAAGAATGCCCGGCTTGGGGAAGTCGGGAATCTCGCGGATCAGTTCACGGAGTTCATTCACGGGAAGTACCTCGGCGCGGTGAAGGAGGGTCACCGTAAGATGCGGAAATCGGAGTAGTTGACGGAACCGTCGGCGTCGGAGATTTCCACGTCGGCAACCTGCGCGTTGTAGGGTCCGAAGCTGAGTTCCTGATGAAAGGTCGCGATCACCGTGGCCGGGCCTTTCGCCCAGGCCTCAACGCTGCCGTCCGGCATGTTGCGGACCCAGCCGACAAGGCCGAGTTCACGCGCGGTACACTGGGTGAAATATCGGTATCCCACGCCCTGCACCTTGCCGGTGATGCGGAAATGTCGCGCCACGATTGCCATTTTGCGTCCACGCGCGGAAGCGGGCGGAAGTTCCTGAGGACCTCGCGCCCGCTTCACACCGCTTATTGGTTTATGGTCGGGGCGAGAGGATTCGAACCTCCGACCTCACGGTCCCGAACCGTGCGCTCTACCAGGCTGAGCCACGCCCCGATACTGACAAAACAAAACCAGAAGCGCGCACTCTAGCCACGCTCCGGCAGATTGTCAAACAAAACTTTAAGAACGAATGAGGGATCAGGGATCAGGGATCAGGGATCAGGGATCAGGGATCAGGGATCAGGGAGCGTGCCATCCCGGTCCGGCGTCTCGTCAACTCTTTTCAAACAGCGAATCTTCCTTGTCTCCCTTTCTCCCTGTCTCCCTGTCTTCTTCACTATCCCCCATTCCCCGCTCTTTCAAGATTCCGTCGTAGGCCGCGCGGATGGCGTGCGTGTGCAGCAGATATTCGGCCTCGAAGCGTTCGGCGGTGGTAAAGCCGAGCCGCCGGGCCAGCGTCGTGGACTCCGCGGGCAGCCGCGAATCGGACCGCTCGGATTGCAGCCGGAGCGCGTGGTCGATGCGGCGCAGAAAACGGTAGCCCTGTCCGAGGGCGGCGAGTGCCTCGGGCGTCAGCGCGCCGAGCGCGCCGAGGTGGCGGATCAGCGATACCGTGCCGTATTCGGGCGGGTCGGGAATCCGCTCGCGGACCTGGACGAACCGGGTCGCGAAATAGACGTCCATCATCCCGCCGGGGCCGAACTTGAAATCGCGGTAGGGATCGCGGCGTCCGGCGCGTTCCTGTTCGAGTCGGCGGCGCATGCCGTCGGTTTCGGCGCGGAGGGTTTCGGCGTCGGGCGAGGCTTCGAAAATGGCGGCGTAAACGGCTTGGCGGACCCGTTCGCCGAACGCGAGGTCACCCGCACAGGCCCGGATTTTCAGGTAGGCAAGGCGTTCCCAGACGGCGGCGCGTACCCGCAGGTAGTCGTCGAGCGCGTTCGCCCCCACCGCGAGCGAACCGTTGCGGCCATCGGGTCGGAGGCGCAGGTCCACCCGGTAGAGCATTCCGTCGGCGGTCAGCGCGCCGAGCATGCCGACCACCGTCTCGATGAGGCGGACCATGCCGGAACGTGTGTCGGCGTCAGCCCCCGCGTCGTCATAAACGAAAATCATGTCGAGATCCGAGCCGTAATCCAGCCCCTGATGGCCAAGCCGACCGAGCGCGAGGCAGGCCCAGGCGGGCAGGCGGGCAGCCTCTTCCGCGCTGAAAAGCATCCGGGAAGCGAAGGCCGTCGCCGCGCCGAGCAGCGCGTCGGCGAGCGCGGTCTGGGCAAGATTGACCTCGCGCAGACTGGCGCGACCGGAAACGTCGAGTCGTCCGATGTCGAGCAGCGTCCGGGCATGCACACGCCGCAGGGCCGAATTGGCCGCGGCGATGGTCGTGCAGGGCGCGACGGCGGTGGCGCAGGTTTCCGCCAACTGCGCCGTCGAAAACTCCGTCGCGTCGAATCCGGCATCCGACATCCGCCCGATGCGGGGCATCAGTTGCGGATGCCGGGTCAGGTGGAGCGCAAAAAACTCGCCCGCCGCGCAGAGCGCCGCGATGCCGTCGAGCGCGTCCACGCTCAAAAGCTCATAACTGTGAACATCGCGCTCAATCCGGACATTGCGAACGAGTTCCGCGGTGCCGTCACGCCGGTGGCGCGGTTCGCCCGCCGCCCGCCGGTCACGAGCGAGCGCCGCCCACGAGGTGAGCGCGTTGCGCAGGAGCGCGAGCATCCGGTGCGGCTCGGGCGCGGTCCCGACGACTTCCGCCGTCCACTTTTCCCAGAACTCCGGCGGACGCGGCACGACGGCGGCATCCGGCTGGACGAGATGCTCGACGAGGAGCGTCCGCATCGCAGCCTCGGGCGACTGGGCCGGGGCGCGGTTGACCACCGGCGGCGGGGCGCTGACGGTTTCAACGGCGGCGAAAACCCGCGCGTAGACCTGCATCACGCGGTCGCGGTGCTCGGCCAACGCGTAGGCGAACATCCGCGCCGGGTAGCGTCCGCGAAACCCGACTCGCCGCGCCAGCAGTTCGAGCTTTTCCTCGTCGAGCGGAAGGCTGTGGGTCTGCGCGCCGTGTTCCATCTGGACGCGGTGTTCGCAACGGCGCAGAAATTCGTAGGCATCCGCCAGATGCCCGCGCTCGGACTCGGTCAGATAGCCCTTTTCCGCCAGCCGCTGGAGCGCGATGAGCGTCTGCGGCGCGCGCAGCCAGAGATCGCCCCCGCCGTAACAGACCTGCAACGCCTGCGCGATGAACTCGATTTCGCGGATGCCGCCCTGACCGAGCTTCACGTTGTAGCCGCCGCCGCGCGCCGCCTGCTTGCGGTCAATCTTTTCCTTTGAAAGCCGGACGTCGCGCAGCGCCTCGGCGAGCGGGGCCGCGAGGTAGATCGCCGGACGGAGGTCGGCGAGAAAGCGGTTCGCCAGCCGGAGATCGCCCGCCGCGCCGCGCGCCCGCACCATCGCGATGCGCTCCCAGTGCTGCGCTTTTTCAAAGTAGTACTTCACGGCTTCCGCCGCCGTGCAGACGAGCGGACCATCCTGACCGTGCGGGCGCAGGCGGACGTCCACGCGGAACGCCGCGCCCTCGGGAGCCGTCTTCGACCCGACGATCTTCAAAACCTGCTCGGCGACCCGCTTGAAGAAATCGCCCGTGCTGGTCGCCTCCAGCGTGCCCCCGCTCGTTTCGCCCGATCCGGAGGCGAGAAACATCACGTCGATGTCCGAGGCGTAGTTGAGTTCGTCGCTGCCGAGTTTTCCGAGCGCGAGCACCGCGAAGGTCGCCGGCACGCGCCGTCCGCGGGCGTTGGTCGTGAACGGCGTGCCGAAGCGGGCGGTCTGATCGGCGACCGCGCGGGCGACCGCGAAATCGAGCACCGCGTCGGCGACGTGCGACAGTTCCGCGACGACCTGCGCGAGCGTCGCCGTTCCGAAACAGTCGCGCAGATAGACGCGAATCCACTCGCGCCGCGTGAAACGCGACAGAAACACCGCCGGATCATCGCTGCCGGCGCCCCCGATGTACTTGGCGAGGTCCTCGCGGATGATTTCGGGCGTCTTGCCCTCGTCGAGCGATTCGGTTTCCAGCCAGAGGATGAACTCCGGCAGCCGGAGCAGCGTCTCGGCCAGCCACGGGCTGTTCGCCGCGAGCATGAGCAGCCGCGTCAGCGTTTCCGGACGTTCCCACAACCGCGCCGCGAGTTCGGGATGCTCGCGCGCCAGCCGCTCGGCATAGGTCCGCGCGCCGGATTCATCCGGCAGAAATTCGACAAAGGCTTCTAACGAAGGAGGAAGCATGGAAACGGAGGCGGAATTTCGGGAAAAAGGAAGGATTTCGTGATGCCCTCAAACCGGACCGGAAGCGAGGGGCTGAAAGTGTACCGAATCCACCACGCGGACGCCCCATGTTTCGGCGCATTCGACAGGCGCGCCGTACTTGATTTGTGACGCCCCGGACGTCACGCCTCCCGACTCCCGGACGCCCCGACGCTTTTGCTATAAAGAGAAAGCGTGAATTTCCGGCACTCCCAAGGCATCCGAATGATTGAAACGATTTTGATCGTGGACGACGAGCGCGGCATCCGCGAGTCGCTGCGCGGCGTACTCGAAGACGAAGGCTTCGCCGTCGAAAAGGCGGAAAACGGCGAGGTGGCGCTGCGGCTGCTCGAAACGACGACGGTTCACTGCGTTCTGCTCGACATCTGGATGCCCAACGGCACGCTCGACGGCATCGCCACGCTCGAACGCATCCGCGAACGCCGTCCGGAACTGCCGGTCGTGATGATTTCCGGCCACGGCACGATCGACACCGCCGTGCGGGCGCTCCGGCTCGGCGCGTCGGATTTCATCGAAAAACCGCTGCATATCGAGAAAACGCTCGCGGCCGTCCGCCGGGCCATCGAGTCCTACCGGGCGGCGCTCGCGGCGCTGCCGACGCTGGTGGACGGCGCCTTTCGGATCATCGGCGACAGCGTACCGATGCGGGCGCTCCGCCAGCAGATCGCGCTCGCCGCGCCGACCGACGGGCGGGTGCTGATTTACGGCGAGTCGGGCACCGGCAAGGAACTCGTCGCCAACGCCCTCCACGAAAATTCGAAGCGGGCCGAGGGGCCGTTCGTCGCGCTCAACTGCGCCGCCGTGCCGGAAGACCTCATCGAGTCGGAACTGTTCGGTCACGTCAAGGGGGCGTTCACCGGCGCGACCGGCGCGCGGCGCGGGAAGTTCGAGCAGGCCGACGGCGGAACGCTGTTTCTGGACGAAGTCGGCGACATGAGCCTGCGGATGCAGGCCAAGCTGCTGCGCGCGCTCGAAGCCCAGACCATCGAGCCGGTCGGCGGCGACGCGCCGGTCCGCATCGACGTCCGGGTCATCGCCGCCACCAACAAGCGGCTCGACGAGGAAATCGAGCGCGCCATGTTCCGCGCCGACCTGTTTTATCGCCTGAATGTCGTCCCGTTCCAGATTCCGCCGCTGCGCGAACACCTGGAAGACCTGCCCGCGCTGGTCGTCCATTTTGCGCGCGATTTCTGCGAAAAGTACGAACGCGTCCTGCCCGCCTTCACCGAAGCGGCGATGGACAAGATGACCCGCCACGAATGGCCGGGAAACGTCCGCGAACTCCGCAATACCATCGAACGCATCGTCATCATGGTCCAGCGCGACCCGATTGACGCCGACGACCTGCCTTTTGCCGCCGCCGACGCGCCGCTCTGGTCGAGTTTCCGGTTCGATTCCTTCAAGGAAGGCAGCGAGGCATACGAACGCGAGTTCATCCGCCGCAAACTCGCCGAGCACAACGGCAACGTCGCCCAGGCCGCCGAAGCCATGGACATGGACCGCAGTCACCTCTACCGCCGCATCAAGGCCCTCGGCGTCTCGCTGAGGGGGTGACTGGGGAGTCGGGAGAGAAAGTCTTGGGTGTCTTGGGTGTCTCGTGAGTCTTGAGAGTCCGGCAGAAAGTTCTTGACTCGTGGTAGACGAAAAAGTCCGCCCGACGCCCCAGACTCACGAGACGCCCCAGACACCCAAGACTTTCTCTCCCGACTCCCAAGACCCTCAAGACCCACAAGACTCCCCAGACTCTTCCATCTGCTGGAAATAAAATTCTCTGAAATTGACCGGGTTTTTCAGGCCGTGTAAGATGATGCCCATTCGCATCATTTCAGGACCCCTTTTCCCGCCAGGTTCCATCCATATTCCCGGAGGCTTCCCCAGATGCAAGGACCACTGAGCATCGAAACCCTGCTTGCCGTCGCCTGTTCGAAAGGCGCGTCGGACCTTCATATCAAGGCCGGCAGTTATCCGTTCATCCGGATCAACGGCGAACTCCACCCCGTGACCGAAGCGGCGCGTCTCAGCCCGGAAGATACGCTGGCGATGGCCTTCAGCATCATGAACAACCGGCAGAAGCAGCGGTTCAAGGACGCCTGCGAGGTGGATATCGCCTACGGCGTTTCGGGCCTCGGACGCTTTCGCTGCAATGTGTTCCAGCAGCGCGGCGCGGTCGGCATGGTGTTCCGCGTGATTCCGACGAACGTCCGGACCGTCGAGGAACTCAAGCTGCCCACCGTCATCGAGCAGATTGCCGAGGAACGGCGCGGGCTCGTGCTCGTCACCGGGACCACCGGTTCGGGCAAATCCACCACGCTGGCCGCGATGATCGACTCGATCAACCGGAACCGGACCGAGCACATCATCACGGTCGAGGACCCGATTGAATTCCTGCACCGCGACCGCAAGTCATTCGTCAACCAGCGCGAAGTCGACGTGGATACGCGCAGCTTTCACGAAGCCCTGCGCGGCGCGCTCCGGCAGGACCCGGACGTGATTCTGGTCGGTGAAATGCGCGACTACGAAACCATCGAAACCGCCCTCACCGCCGCTGAAACCGGCCACCTGGTACTTTCGACCCTGCACACGCTCGACGCGACCGAAACCGTCACCCGCATCGTCTCGATTTTCCCGCCGCACCAGCAGAAAGCCATCCGGCTGCAACTCGCGAGTGTTCTCAAAGGCGTCATTTCGCAGCGACTTGTCCGCAACAAGGACAACACGGCGCGGGTTCCGGCGGTGGAAGTCCTGATTTCGACGCCCTACATCCGCGACTGTATCGTCAATCAGGACAAGACGGCGCTCATCCGCGATGCCATTGCTCAGGGGACCTCGCAATACGGCATGCAGACCTTCGACCAGTCGCTGCACGACCTGCTCCGCCGCGGCCTGATTTCCTACGACCAGGCGCTCAACGGCGCGAGCAACCGCGACGAGTTCGTCCTGCGGACGAAAGGCATCCAGACGTCAGCCGATCAGGCCCGCGAGGAAATGGAGAGCAAGCTGGTTTCACGGGCGGGCGGCACCGGGCCGCTCAATCCCGCCGACGCCAATCAGGGCGGAGGCGATCCGGCCATCAGCCGTTATTAAATTTTCGTAACTGTTCAGAGTCCCCCGCTTTAGTGGGGAGAAATTCGGAAATTCGACCATTTTTCTGACTACTTTTCCCGAAAAAACATGAGCGAAGTCTGATTTTTCCTCAGAAAATATCCAGTTGCCGCGCTTTTTTCCCGCTAAAGCGGGAGACTCTGAACAGTTACCAAGAAGTTACAAACAAGGGCAAAGACCGCCGATACGTTTGCCTCACGCTTCCGCGTCGCCCCGCCGGGCGTCGAGCGAGGCGAGATTCGCCCCGAGCAGCAGCAAAAGCGCCGAGATGAACGCCCAGAATACGAGCGTCACCGTCACATAGAAGTATCCGTATACCTTGGCGAAGTTGAGCAACGGCAGGCAGGCGATGAACGCATACTTCGCGACTTCCCACAGAATGCCCACCCAGAGCGCCGTCGGAAGCACCCGCTTCAGCGGCGGACGCTCGCTCGGCAACGCCGAATAGAGAATGAAGAAGACGATCACCGTCATCGGCAGGCTCAGAAACTTCACGACGCCTGAAGCAATTGTCCGCAACGTCGGCTCCGCGAACATGCCGCCGAGCGCCGCCCGCAACAGCCACTGCGCGTTCGCCGTCAGATAGACCGCGCCAAGTGCGAGCGCTCCTACAATCGCCACCAGCGACATCGCCAGAAGCTGACTTTTCCACGCCGGACGCGGCGTCTTGACCTTCCACGCCCGATTGAGCGCCAGTTCGAGCGGCGTGAAGACCCCCGCGCTCGTGAACGCGAGCGTGAAGAACGAAAACACCGCCACTCCGCCGCGGACGTTCGTTTCGAGCACCTTGCGGAGACTCGACACGATAAACTCCTGCGCCACCGGCAGATACGACTCTTCGAGCATGAAGAAAATCGTCTCCGGGCCTTCCTTCCAGTTCAGCAGATTGCGGCAGACCAGCAGCAAAAGCAGTACGAACGGGAAAAACGACAGCAGCGCGTTGAACGCCACCGCCGAAGCCAGCACGTACACCTCACCCGACGCCAGATCGGTGATGGCCGGAAAAATGCGCCGGGCCGTCAGGCCGATGCGGAAAAAAAGACCGTGTTCGTGATATTCGGCGGCGGGAGAACTCATAGGCAGCAGAAGCAGCAGTCAGTGGTCAGCAGTCAGTAGTCAGTAGTCAGTGGCCAGCCGCCAGTCAGCGACGGCAGCCCAATTCATTTCATTAAAGGAGAGTTTGCAGGAACTGACAACCGCCCCTCGCCACATTGGCTAACGACTAACGGCTAACCACTAACTGCTAACTGCTGGCCAAAGGAGAGTTTGCAGGAACTGACAACCGCCCCTCGCCACTTCCAACTGACGACTGGCCACTGACTGCTGGCTGCTGGTCAAAGGAGAGTTTGCGGGAACTGACAACCGCCCCTCGCCACATTGGCTAACGACTAACGGCTAACCACTAACTGCTAACTGCTGGCCACTGACTACTGGCTGTTGGCCACTCCCATTGGCGGTTTCGTCCCGGAACGGGCACAATTGCGGTTTTCCAACTTTCGACGCGGACGGTACCTTGCCCGATGGATTCAGAAATTTCATTGACCGGTCTGGAACGCCTTGAAGCAGCGCGCGGAATTCGCAGTGGACGCTTCGCCCGCCTGACCCGCTGGGCCAAGGTGGTCGTCTCTCTGGCCGCCGTCCTGTATCTGGGCGCATTTGCCCTGATGTATTTCCAGCAGGAAGCCATCGTGTTCCGCGCCCGCGAGACGCAAAACACGCCCAAAGCGAAATTCGTCCCCCGGCGTGGCGCGGAAATGGTCTCGTTCAAAACCGGCCAGGGCGACACGGTCGCGGGGGTGTTCAGCCCGGCGCTCGGCGCCGACGGCAAGCCGCGGGCCGACGCGAAATCGCGCCCGACGCTGCTCTTTTTCTACGGCGCGGGCGAATACCTTGCCTTCACCTTTCTGCAACGGCAGTTCGAGATGTTTCGGTACGCGGGCTACAACGTCCTGATTCCCGATTACGTCGGCATCGGCCTGAGCAGCGGCACGGCGGGCGAGCCGGGGATGTACGCCACGGCGGACGCGGCGTTTGACTACCTCGCGAAACGCCCGGACATCGACCCGGCGAAAATCTTTATCGTCGGCCATTCGCTCGGCTGCTCGGCGGCGGTCGATCTCGCCACCCACAAGCCGGCGGCGGGCCTCGTGACGCTCGGGGCCTTCACCTCGCTCGACGACATGGCGCGGGAACGCTACTGGATGTTTCCGACCAGTCTGGCCGTCCACATCCACTGCGACAACCGGGCCAAAATCGGGCAGGTGAAGTGTCCGACGCTGATTGTCCACGGCTCGAACGATGTAGTGATTCCAGTCCGGATGGCGGAAGAACTCGAACGGGCGGCGGGCGGCAAGGCCAAACGGGTGGTCATCGAGGGCGGCAATCACGAATTCAGCTACGCCCTGCCCCGCGGCGTCGCGATGGACGCCATCCGGGCCTTCACCGGTCTGCAATAGAACGCTTTTTCCCTTTCGCGAAAAAATCCCCCATATCCTCAACGCTCTGGCGAGGATATGGGGGATTATTGAACTCCGCGCTTTAATCGCTTGAATGCCTGCGTGCCGCCGCTTCCCCGGATTCGCTCGAAGACTCGCATCATCCGGGGCTACCTGCGGACACCCGCCTTGCGGGTTTCCAGTCCAGGTCTCAAATCCATCCAACAAAATCTGCCGGGGGGCCGCGAAATTGAAACCATTTCAAACAGCGTCAACCGTTTTTCACTGACTGCTGACTGCTGACCACTGACCACTTCCTACGGTTTCCGCCGCCGATAGAACGGTTTGCGCTGATTCTTGCGTTCCGCCAGCGCCTGCTTCGCCCCTTGATACAGGGTGTGGATGTCGGCGTGGAGGCGGTGGCTCTCGGGACTTTCGAACAGCGGCTGAAGGCGTCCGTTGGCCTGAACGAAGGCGGTCCGGAGCGGAACGGGCCGTTCCGGGTGAAAGACGAGGCGGCACTCGACGCCGCGCGTGGATGCCACCCAGTCGGCGAGTTCCTGCGCGTTGCCGACCGTGGCCGACAGCATCAGGATGCGCGTCGCCGCCGGGGTGTAGATGATGGATTCCTCCCACACGACGCCGCGCTCGCGGTCGCCGAGGTAGTGAACCTCGTCGAAGATGACCAGCCGGGCGGTGGCATAGGAATCGGAATAACTGATGCCGTTCATCACGTCGTAGAGGCCGTTGCGGTAAATCTCGGTCGTCGCGATTTTCACTTTCGCGTCGGGATTGACCTTCCGGTCGCCGGTGATGAGCCCGACGTTTTCGACGCCGAAAATCCGCCCGAATTCCCGAAACTTGTCATTTGAAAGGGCTTTGAGCGGCGAGGTGTACCACGCGGTGCCACCCTGTTCGAGCGTCCGGCGGATGGCCTGCTCGGCGATCCAGGTTTTTCCCGACCCGGTCGGAGCCGAGACCATCACGTCCACTTCCTGCGTGGTCACGAAGTCCACCGCGTCGAGCTGAAACTGATCCGGGTGAAATTCCTCGCGCTCGGGCGTTCCCAGACCTTCGAGCATGGCCCGGACTTCCTCGCGGCGATGGCGTTCGATCTGAAAAGTGCGGAAATCGACGGTCGCGCCGCCGCGTCCGCGTTCCATTTCGCGAAGTTCCTGAACGACCGTTTCGAGTCCGGCGGTAAGGACGCTCACGACCGCGTGGGCCGGAATCATCGCCGGGGGCTGACCGTGCCGCGGCGAGGCGGCGAGCATCCGGATGATCTGCTCGATCCAGTCGGAAGGTGCCTTGGGCTCGCGGTCAGCCAGCCAGAGCCGGACCTTTTTTGATGAAATCGTGGCCGCTTCGCACAGGCGGTGCGCCACAGCGGGTGTCGTCTGGGCGGTCGCGACCAGTTCCTCGATGAGTTCTTCCCGATTGAGCGTGGCGGTGCGGCGCGGCGGCTCGGCGGCTTCGCCGGTTTCGCGGGGTTTCCGGCGGCTCGAAAGCAGGTTGCGGAGGTGCGGGGCGTCGAAAGTTTCGGCCAGTGTGCGAAGTTCGTCGGCAGTCAGGGCGATCATGGCGGGAAGTAAAAGCAAATTGCGG
>JAAFHI010000730.1 GCA_013298335.1 Actinomycetota bacterium | reverse complement strand
GCAACGACCGGGGCTTCGATGGCCGGAGCCGGAGTTTTTGCTGGCGGGTGCGCGCCATCCACGACCCGGAGCGTCCGATGGACGACTTCAAGTCCGGGGTCGGCGTGACCGGCGGTGGTCTGCAACCAGTTGTTCCAGCGTGCTTTATCGGCGATTCGATAGGCGAAGCCGAGGTCGCCCGGCTGGTGACGCCGGCCATCGGGCGCGGCCACCCGGCGCAGAAGCGTGAGACTGAGCTGGGAGCCGAATCCCGCGCCGAGTCGCAGGGCGTACTCGACGGGATAGACTCCACCCTTTGAAAGATTCAGTGGCCCGAGTTCCGGATCGACTTCCTTGAAGTTCGCGACCGGCGGGACAAGCCCGGTTTCGAGCGCCTTGATGGCGACGACGTCCTCGATGCCCGCGCCCATCGCGTGTCCGGTGAATCCCTTGGTGTTGGCGATGACGATGCGGTCGGCGTCGGTTCCGAAGACATGCCGCAGGGCGTGAACTTCCGCCGCCGCGCTCCCGCCCCGCGCCGGGGTGTAGGTTTCGTGGGAAATGAACACCGTCTGTCCGGCTATCTCGTGCCGTCGGATGCCGTGGCGTTTTTCGGCTTCCGCGACGAGCGATTCCATCATGGTTGAAATATGTCCGACATCGAGCCGCGTGCCGTGAAACGCGCTGTTGGCGGTGACGGTGCCGAGAACTTCGCAAATCGGTGAAAGTCCGCGTTCACGGGCCGAAGACGCGCTTTCAACCACGATGGCGACCGCGCCCATGCCGAGAATCATGCCGTGCCGCCGCCGGTCGAAGGGAAGGGCGGCGGTGCGGACGTCTTCATCGGTGGCTGCCGCGCCGGTCGCGAGGAAACCCGCGCCGAACCACTCCAGCAGCGATTCATTGGTGATGTCGTCGGCGGCGACGATGACGACCCGTCGCGCGCGTCCAAGGCGAATCCAGTCTTCGGCGAGCGCGACCGCCTGCGTGGTGCTGGCGCAGGCCGAATTGATCTGGGTGTTCGGCCCGCGCGCGCCGATTAGTTCCGCGAACTGCGAATGCCCCATCGCCAGCACCCGGAACAGAAAACGCCGGTCGAAGGTGAAGGGGCGACGCTCGGCGGCGGTCTTCAATTCGCCGGTCAGCCGTTCGATTTCGAGCGCGAGCGTCCGGTCGCCATTGACGCGGGATTTCAGGTGTTCGAGCAGTTCGACCTTTTCGTGGATCGCCCGGTCGCCGTGGTAGTGGTTCAAATCGTCGGCGAAGGCGTCGAGTCCAGGGAAGGCGCTCGCGAAAATGACGCCGGTATCGTCGCGCATCGAATCGGGAAGTCCCCAGCGGTCAGGGAGTTGCGTGCCCTTGGTGGTGGTTTTGTAGTGCCGCACGAGCGGGATGCCGGCGTCGCGCAGGGCGTCGAGTCCGGCGGCGATGGCGAGCCGGGTAACCTGGTCATAGGCCGGAATCCGGTCTTCCGGGATGCCGAATTCCGCCGCCAGATCGAGTTTTCCGCCGCGACCCGCGAGTTTGACCACGTCGGCCACGTCGTTGATGGTTTCAAAACTGCCGCCCGCCTCGTTTTTCACCAGCCGCGTAATGTGTTTGTCGCGAATGGCCTCGCGGGCGCGCGTCGGAATCACGTCGATCAACTGTTCCCCGTGGAGAATCCGCCCGACGTTCCCGTCATCGAAGACCCGCTCGGTTCCGGGAAGGCCGAGCGCCGCGCCGGTGATGGTGACCGGTTCGGCGCTCACCGATGAACCGGCGTGTTCCTCGCCGCGGTAGATCGCCATCCCGCGGTCGAGAAAATCGGCAAAAAGATGCCCGAGTTGGTTGTAGGTCTCCTCGCCGTTTCCGGCGGAAGGAGGAGTCGGGCGCGGGGGGACGCGGTCGGGCATGACAAACCTCGCTGGTTCGGGAAGTGGGCTGGAAACGGTGGAAGCGGTCACAACGGTGGATGTGGCCGTTTCCGTTTTGGAATGAATGATTTCCGGGTGCGTCGCGGCGGGCGGGGCGAGCGCCTGGCCGAGACCGGCGGCATAGAGGCCGCAGAGGGCGTGATTGAAGGAAACGACGTCGCCCAGTTTCGGGTGATTGGTTGAAAGGGCGAGAATTTCCGGCTGTCCGTCGAAAACGTCCTCGACGAACCCGTGGAGCGCCCGTTTCGGTCCGACTTCCACGAAAACCCGGACACCCGCGTCATACAGCGTGCGCAGACCGCTGACGAACTGCACCGGCGAGGCGACCTGCCGGGCGAGCAGATCGAGCATTTCCGGCAGGACGTCGCCTTCCGACGGATAAAACCCGCCGGTCACGTTTGAAATGACCGGAATGCGCGGCGTGGCCAGGGTCAGGCGGGTCAACTGCTGTTTGAGCGGCTCGGACGCGGGCGCGACAATCGAGGTATGAAACGCATGGCTGACGGCCAGTTTCACGACGTTGAAACCGGCGGCGGCGAAGGCCTCCATCGCGGCTTCGACCGCCGGGGTCGCGCCCCCGATGACGGCCTGTCTCCGGCTGTTGAAATTGGCGATAACAACATATCCTTCAACGGTTTGAAGGATGCGTTCGATGTCCTCGCGGGGGGCCATGACGGCGGCCATCAGGCCGTTGTCGGCGACCGAGACGCGGGTCATTTCACGTCCGCGGGCGCTGACGGCTTCCAGGGCATGATCGAACGTGAACGCGCCCGAGGCGACGAGCGCGCCGTATTCGCCGAGACTGTGGCCCATCACCATGTCCGGTCGAATGCCGTACCCGGCGAGGAGGTTGGTCAGGGCGTAATCCACCGTCAGCACCGCCGGCTGGGTGATGGCCGTCTGGCGCAGATCGACTTCGGCCCGCGCCACCGCGCCCGCGTCCGCCGGGTCGGTAAAGATGAATCCGGTCAGCGGTTTCGGAAGGAGTCGGGCGGTGCATTCGTCGGCTTCGGCGAAGGCTTCGGCGACGATCGGCTCGCGGTCGCGGAGTTCGTGGAGCATGTTCACGTACTGCGAACCCTGCCCGGTGTAGAGAAACGCGACTTTGGGTGTCGG
>JAAFHI010000457.1 GCA_013298335.1 Actinomycetota bacterium | reverse complement strand
CTTTTCGGCGGCGTTCGGACTGGTCGGCGCGATCATCTTCCGCGGCACGGTCGAACGCCTCGTCATCCGGATGCTCAAACTGTTCGGCCTCGAGCGCTACTCCGACCACCTGATTGAAATCATCGATCGTTTCCTGAAAGGCGTCAGTTGCGGAGGTTCGTTCAAAACCCTCGCCCTCGTCTGGTTTGATTCCTTCGGCGTGTGGATGCTCGGCCTGCTCATGACCTGGTGCGTGGCCCTCTCCTGCAACCTTGAAGTCACCCTGATCCAGATGCTCTACGTCATGTGCATCGTGAACCTCGGCGCGATGCTGCCCTCGGCCCCCGGTTACCTCGGCACCTACCAGTTGTTCTGCGTTTTCAGCCTCGGCGCCTTCGGCATCAGCCATGAACGCGCCCTCGCCTTTTCCCTCGTCTCGCACATTACCTGGTACCTGCCGCTCACCCTCGTCGGCATCGGCCTGTTTTTCCGCGAACGGCTGAACTGGGGACAACTCACCACCGCCGACGAAGATTCCCCCGGATCCGGCGACGGACCGATTGAAGAATCGCTGACCGCTTGACAGTCACCGGGGGCGGGGCTTAGTTTTCAAACTCTCGAAACAAAGCATTTAGAAAGACTTTTTGAATCCGCAGAGCCACCCCGATTCCGGATCGGAATCGTCCTGCTCATCCAGGGAGGAATCGTGATCAAACTCGACATCGTCAACCGTGTCGCCGATAAGACCGGCATCCCGAAAACCAAGGCCGAAATCGCCGTCGAATCGCTGTTCGAAGGCATGAAGCTGGCCATGAAACAAGGTGAACGCATCGAACTTCGCGGGTTCGGCGTCTTCATCGTCAAACCCCGCAAACGCGGTATCGGGCGCAATCCGCGCACCGGCGAAGTCACCGACATTCCGCCCGGCAAAACGATCCGCTTCAAACCCGGCAAGGAATTGACCTAAAAAGGTCCGTCTTTTTCCGTTCGGTTTCATTACCCACCGACGGCGTCGGTCCGATTGCGGAACGATTCCGTAAGTCCCCTTCACATACTGACGAGTCAACCTTCCGCGTTTTCCGTCGTCTGGATTCGTTTATGGGCAATACTTTCGTTTTCGGTGACATTCACGGACGATGTCAGCAGTTGCGCGACATCATCGAGGCGGCGGATTACGATCCGCGCCGCGACAGCATCGTCTTTGTCGGCGACCTGATCGATCGCGGCGAAGACTCGCCCGGCGTCGTGTCGTACGTGATGGAGCTTCAGCGGGCGAATCCCAAGGTGGTCTGCCTGCGCGGCAATCACGAACAGATGCTGCTCGACCTGCTCGATTACGGCGATCCGCTCTGGCTGATTCCCGAAAACGGCGGCATCCAGACGCTTCAGCAGTACGGCTTTGAAATCGACGAAGACACGGCCACGCTCGCCATCGGCATTCCCGAATCGCACATCGACTTCCTGCGTTCGACGCCGTTTTTTCACGAAGACGAACGCGGCCTGTTCGTGCATGCCGGAATCACCTCCGGCAAGCACCCGACCGAATGCGAACCGGAAATCCTCATGTGGACGCGCGACCTGAACTTCTTCACGCTCTACAACGGCAAGCCCTGTTTCTTCGGTCACACGCCCGCCCGCCTGCTTCCGCCGGAGGGCGTCCGCAATCCGGGCGAAATCTACGTGTGCGGCAGCGCCATCGGCCTCGATACCGGGTGCAGCCTTGAAGATTCACTGAGCTGCCTGCACGTCGAGAAACAGACCGTGCTCCACAAGTATCCGATGGGCGACGTACTGTCCTACGAGATCGAGATTCCCTGCCTTTCCCATGCCTCGCGGTCAATGATGATCATGGCCGGGTAAACCAGCCGAAAGAACGTCCGATGAAAGATACCCGTCAAATTCTGATCGATCTCGAACACTTCCTGACCGAGTCGATTCGCGCCAACCCGATTCTTTCCCAGGACGACCTCAAACCACATCTGCTGGTCCGCCAGATTCTCGACGAACTTTCCCTCAAACGGTTCATCTGGGTCGGGAACCAGACCTTCGTACCGAATCGCCTGGTCGTTTCCGCGCCCGATCTGACACCCGCCAAACTCGAGGAACTGGAAGTTCTCTTCAACTCGGTCGTCTTCACGAAGTACATCTATGACTACGTGGCAAGTTCCGGGTTCAAACTGCTCGAAGTCCTCACCATCGAAATCCGGCAGGTCCCGTCCACGCCCGGCGTCGTCAATCTCTGCCAACTCAGCTTCGAGTGGACGCCCCACGCCGAAGCCGCCGAATCGGTGTCGGTCACGGTCGACGAGCAGGAAGGCCGCATCCTCGAAATCCACGGACTGAAACCACAGATTCCGCGCCTCGCCCGCCTGACCGCGATGAGCGGCGAGGTCTATCGGTCGCCCTACATTCTCACCAAACGGACGACCTTCCTCGGACGCCTGCGCAACGTCATGGACCTCAAAACCGGCGAAGTCGTCCGCCGCAACGATTTCGTGTACTCGCGACTCGAAGGCGACCAGTCGCCGAACAAAAGCGTTTCCCGTCAGCATGCCTCGATCGTCTTCGACAACGGCGACTTCTACCTCTTCGACACCGGAAGCGCGAACGGCACCGGCGTCGAACGCGCCGCCCAGACCATCGAGACCCCGACCGGCGACGCCTCGGGCATCCGCCTCCAGGACGGAGACATCATCCGGCTCGGCGCGGCGCTCATCCGCTTCGAACTCGATCCGAGCGTAACCGAACTCAACATCGGCACGCCCAACCCCGAAGCCCAGACCGCCCCGGACGAAACCGGCAGCGGCAACCTGACCGTCCGCGTCCCGCGGAGCGTCATCGTTCAGGAAACCAGCAAGGTTCTCGATTCAGAATAGTGGTCAGTGGTCAGTGGTCAGTGGTCAGTGGTCAGTGGTCAGTGGTCAGTAAGATATTATCCGTTACCTGCAAGCCGACTGTCCTTTTCATATACAGTCACTGACGACTGGCTACTGGCCACTGACTGCTTCCTACAAATCTGCTCGGTGGAGTTTCGCAGTGATTCAAACCGGTTGTTTCGTCGTACTCAGCCTGCACAGTCCGCGTGAAAAAGTCTGGGGCCTGCTCATCAACCTTGACACGTCGGGGACACAGATTCGCGGCATCGACATCAACGCCTTCGATGACTGGGTCAGCGCCATCTCCAACGAGGAGTACAACATCGGGCTGACGCACAGCTTTTTTCCAATGTGGCGACTCGAACGCATCTCGCTCGACGAATCCCTCGGCGACATTCACTCGATGGGACAACTCTTCGCCAAACGCATCGGCATGACCGTCACCGAATACCTCGGCGGTCCAAACGACGGCCCGGTAAGCTGAACCGCCAATCACGCGGCAAACCGCTTTTCCTTCAACGTGGAACGGCCCGGTCATCCCGACCGGGCCGTTTCCTTTTGGAAAATGTCACGGTTCAGTCAATTTCAGTTTTTGGAACCCCTTATGAAGAAAGGCGTTGCAGGAATCTTCAGGAAAGTGACCGCGCGTGCCTGAAAAGACCTGACTTTCCGGGAAAACCGACTTTGTCGAACCGGCAAAGTTCACTAAACCAGAACCGGGCGCAAACGATTCGCCCGGCCTCGGGAAACGGTCAGCATTTTCCTTCTTGGAGTTTAGCCCCTTGCATTCATTTTCATTACCGCGCGAACCGCGGTCCGAAACGGTTCACCCGCTGAATCGGCGGGATATTCTCTGCCTCGGCATTCTGGCGACCTTCTTTCTCATCGGACTCGTCCTCACCTGGCATCGCTGGGGGACGCCCCTCGTGGATTGCGGTCGCGAAATGCAGCAACCACTGCGCCTGCTCGCGGGCGAACATCTCTACACCGACATCCGGCACATCTACGGCCCGCTGTCGCCCCACTTCAACGCGCTGCTGTTCCGCATCTTCGGACCGACGCTCAACACGCTTTACGGCTCGGGCATCGCCGGCGGCATCATCATCGTTTCACTGTCCTACCTGCTGGGCCGAAGACTGCTCGATTCATGGGCGGCGCTGGCCGCCTCGATGGGCATCGTGGCCCTCTGCGCCTTCAAGTTCACCGCGAACTATCCACTTCCCTATTCGTTCTGCGCCCTCCACGGCTGCCTTTTCGCCCTGCTCACGCTGTTTTTTCTTTCCGGGACGATGACCGGCAAGCAGTCCGCCACCGGCCCCGCTTCCTGGCCCTTTATTCTGGCCGGGATCTGCGCCGGACTGGCCTCGCTTGCGAAACTTGAAATGGGATTCGCCGCCACC
>JAAFHI010001060.1 GCA_013298335.1 Actinomycetota bacterium | reverse complement strand
GTTCTTTCGGTAAAAGTAAAAGGGATCAGGTGAAAAACCGGATTGGCGGCGAGTGGAGCAAGCGCGTTCCGCTCGCCGCCTTTTTTGGGTGACTGGATGTCTGGTCCGTATGACCTGAAAGAAGTTGTTGCCAGTTAGTGAAACACTCGACTATTCTGGTGTCACATCTGAGTAAAAATTAATTTTTTAAGTCGCAAAGTGAACGTGGACCTGACTGAACTGCTTTTTGCATGGGGAAAGGGAGACACGGCGGCATTCAACCAGGCGTTTGATTTGGCTCATGCCGAATTGAAGCGACTGGCGCGGAATGTCCTGCGCGGACACGACCGCGGGCGGATACTTCAGACGACTGTCCTGGTCAATGAAGCCTATCTTAAGCTGCTGGGCCAATCCTCTACCGACTGGAAGGGGCGCGCCCATTTCATGGCCGTCGCGGCGAGGGTCATGAGAAGCATTGTGATTGACTACGCCCGCCATGAAAGCGCGGAAAAACGTGGCGGGGGATTGCAGCGCGTCGAGTTTGCGGACGTGTCCTTCGGTACCGAAACCAGCGCCGACCTGCTTTTGCTTGATGACGCGCTGGATCGACTCCTGGCTTTTGACGAACGGAAACTGCGCGTGGTCGAGATGAAATTCTTTTCCGGAATGGAAATCGAGGAAATCGCGGTGGTCCTCGACTGTTCGCCCGCAACGGTCAAGCGTGACTGGGTCTTTGCCCGCGCCTGGCTGCTTCAACGACTGACACCTGTCTGAACCATTTGGGTGCAACTGATGACCGACCCGGCCAAGTGGACCTTCATCGAATCGGTCTTTTTTGACGCGCTGGACATTTCCGGTGAAGAACGGGAATCGTTTGTCCTCGCGAAGTGTGGGGACGACGCCGCGTCGGCGGAAGAGGTCCTTTCGCTTCTGGCCGCGCACTTTGACGGACCACCCCTGATCGACGGATCCTTGCTGACCTTCGGGCTGAATATTCTGGCGGAAAACGCCGGGGACGGCGCTCCCGCGCGGGTCGGGCGTTACGGTGTCACCCGTGAACTTGGCCGGGGCGGCATGGCCAATGTCTATCTCGCCGAACGTGAGGAAGGCGACTTTCAGCACCGGGTCGCAGTCAAGGTCATGCGGAATGGACTCGACTCGCGGTCGCTGGTGGCCCGCTTTGTGACCGAGCGTCAGGTCCTGGCCACGCTCGACCATCCGAACATTGCGCGTTTGTACGACGGCGGCGTGACCGAACGCGGCCTGCCATACATCGTCATGGAATACGTGGACGGTGTTCCGCTCCTCGAATTCTGCCGAAACCGCCTCCCTGAACTCGAAGATCGCCTGAGGCTTTTCATAAAGGTCTGCGACGCTGTGCAGCACGCCCATCGCAACCTGATCGTCCACCGGGACCTGAAGCCGGGCAACATTCTCGTCATGGCGGACGGGACGCCGAAGCTGCTCGATTTCGGAATCGCCAAAATTTTCCGGGACGATTTCAAGAACACCCTTGCTCAGACCGCCGCCGAGGAACGGCTCCTCACTCCGGCGTACGCCAGTCCCGAACAGATTCGCGGAAAGAACATCACGACCGCGACGGATGTGTATTCGCTGGGCGTCATTTTCTATGAGCTTTTATCCGGCGATTCTCCGTATTCAAACAGTAGAGACAGTTATGACGAGTTGATCGCCGCGATTTGTGATCACGAACCGGTTCGCCCCGGCGCGGCGGTGGAAAAAGCCGCCGACGAGGAAATGCCGGAGGTCGAACGGCGCCGTCGTAAAAAACAGGTTTCGGGAGATCTGGACATCATTGCGCTGAAGGCGCTGGCCAAGGATCCCGCCCGACGGTACGCCTCGGTGGATCAAATGGCGGAGGACATCCGCCGCCACCTCGACGGACGTCCCATCAGCGCCCGCCCGGACACGGTGCGCTACCGGGTGGCGAAGTTCGTCCGGCGCAACCGCTGGCAAACGGCGGCGGCGATGTTGGTGATGGCCTCGATGCTGGGTGGAACGGGTATAGCTTTGTGGCAGGCGGAAAAGGCGCGCGGATCTCAAAGAAGAGCCGAGTCGGCAAATCGTGACCTATTGGAAGTTGTGGATTCACT
>JAAFHI010000045.1 GCA_013298335.1 Actinomycetota bacterium | reverse complement strand
CTCCCCAGACTCCCCAGACTCCCCAGACTCCCCAGACTCCCCAGACTCCCCAGACTCCCCAGACTCCCCAGACTCCTAGACTCCTAGACTCTCCGTCACCAGCGTGGTTGTTTCCGGCAGGTCGGCGACGAGGGCAAGGGATTTCGCGACGGCGGCGAAGGCGTGCGGGATGTAGCCGACGTAGACCGGATTGTTGCGGACCGCCGCCTGAAACGCGTAGGTCCCGACCGCCTTGATCATCCGCTGGATCATCATGAGGTGGTATTCCGCGTCGAAGGCGGCGCGGTCGGCGTAGTAGGTCGTCCCGAAGGCGGCAAGATGGGCGTTCCAGAAGCGGTCCACCAGCGCGGCCTGAAAGTCGGGGTCGAGCGCGGCGTAGGGATCGCCGACGAGCGAGACGATGTCGTAGCTCGCGGGGCCCATCCGGGCGTCCTGATGGTCGATGACCCGGAGCGTATTTCCCTGGCACATCAGATTCCGCGCGTGGTAGTCGCGGTGGCAGACGACCCGCCGGACGTTCGCCAGCCGGTGCGACAGCGCGAAGAGTTCGCCGAGGATGACCGCTTCGTACTCGGGGGTGATGTCGAGCTTGCGGTAGCGTACGCAGTAGTTCCGGAAAAAGTAGTTCATTTCCCAGAACAGCTTTTCGTCGTCGAAGGCCAGCCGCCACGCAATCGAGTCGCGGCGTTCGGCGAGCGGGGTCGCCTTCTGGAATTCGACGATGAGGTCCACCGCCGCCTCGTAGGCCGCCGTCCGTTCCTCGGGCGTCATGGTCGTGAGGGCATCCTGCAACCGGCGGTCGCCGAGGTCTTCCTGAAGGACGACGCCCGCCGCGCCGTCCGCCGCGACCACGCGCGGCACCGCGATGCCCGCTTCCGCGAAGAGTTCGGTCACGTCGAGATAGGGAAAGTCGGCTTCGGCGAAGGCTTCGGCGTAGGTCGCCGCGATGTAGGTTTCGCCGTCGGCGAAAAGCCGGAAGTAGGCCCGCGTCGAGGCGTCGCCCGGAAGGGCTTCGATGCGGACGGTGCGACCGGGAAACTGTTTCGAAACGAAGCCGGTGAGGCGTTCGGCGGGCGATTTGGTGAGCTGGGAAGTCATTCTTTCGGAGCGGATGGTTCAGATTCGGTCGGGGCGGGATCGGCGGCCCGCAAGACGCGGTGGATGCGCGCGAACTCGGCTGCGGAAGCGCAGGTGAAGCGATATTCGGTGCCGTCGATGATGACGGTCAGGGTCGTGCCGGATGCCCGGACCGCCGTCACGCGGGCGATGGGAGCGGTGAAGCTCCGGCCGCCTTCGCGGGCCGCAAAGCGCAATCCGGTCGGCGAAATCGAGAGCGTTCCGGGAAAGATGGATGAATCCGGTTCGCTTTCGCCGTCGGTGGCGCCGGATTCCAGGCGCGCGGGCGCGGAGAAGGCGCGGGCGCGGGTCGCGGACCCCTTTGACGTTGGCTCGGGCCGGGGAAAGTCGCGCAGCCGCTGGGCAAACTGGCGATCCTCGGGGAAGAGGCGGACGAGCTTGCGGTATTCGGCCAGCGTCGCTTCCGGGTCGTTTTCGGCCGCCTGGTTTTCGACCTGAATCCTGAGCACGCGCCGCAGTTTGCCGCGCAGCGCGAGGGCGTCGGCGTTGGTCCGGTCAATGGCGAGCACCTGCGCGGTGTAGTAGTAGACGCTGGCCAGTCGCGGCTCCACGTACCTTCCGGCGTTGAACGCCCGTTCGGCGTTCGCGAGCAGTTGTTCGACCTGATCCTGCCGGTTTTCGAGCAGTTCGCCGACTTTCGTCACGCCCGCCTCGCCACCGGGTTCGTCGGGAAAGCGGCTGGCGAGCGCGCCGTAGGTGTTCTGGGCGGTCGCGAGGTCGCCGCGGCTGATGGCGACTTCGGCCTGTCTGGAGAGCGCGTCGCGGACGAGCGTCCGCATGTTCAGCGCCGGGGCGTTGTCGGGCTGGATGAGCAGGACGGCATCGGCGTAGTAAAGGGCGTTGTCGTTTTCCGGCGCGAGGAAGTCGCCGCGCGCGAAGGCTTCCTCGGAACGGCGCAGAAATTCGGCGATGCGTTCGGTCGGGGCCTCGTCGGGGGCGGATTTTTTCGGCGTTTCGGTTTTAATCGGCTGAAGGACCAGCCCGGTCACGTCGAGCGACTGCCCCGAATCGACGTAGACGATCCGTTCGAGCAGCAGGTAGCCCTCTTTCGAGGCCCGGATTGTGTGCGTGCCGACGACGACATGTTCCAGCGTGCAGGGCGAGACCCCGACCCCGCGTCCGTCGAGAAAGACTGTCGCGCCGAGCGGATTGGTCACCACGGTGACGGTTCCCATCGGCGGCGTCCGGCGCAGATAGAGCAGCACGCCCCCCCAGACGAACCCGACCGAAAGCCCGACGCCGCTCAGGACGACAACCCACGTTTGCCACGCGCGCGACCGCCACGCCGCGGTTGGGCGGTCGATCGTTTTGGTCGGTGTGGTCAGCGTTGGGGTCATGGGATGTTTTCAGGTTGTGAAAAATCGCGCGGCGAAACCGGTTCACGAATCCGCAAGTGTAGATTTCGCTTCTCCTTATCGTCAACGTGGGGGACAATGGAAAAAACAGAAAAGTCTTGCGGAACGCCCCGCCTTTTCGGGATGATGCCCGTCCGCCCGTCGTTGATTCCGGGGGAGACTTAACCTACACTCGCCGTTCAACCGCAGCCATTTCCGTTACGGGGTTTCGCTCGACCCGCTCGTTGCTTGGGCCTACGCTGCCGATTCGAACGATGTCATCGCGAAGTTCGTTCCGTTCGTTGGGTGAAGAGGCATGGAACTTTTCAAGAACGTTCGCCGCCAGGTTGCCAGTCAGCTCGACCAAATGAAACTTGGTCGGGAAATCGAGCAATTGGCGCAAATGGTCAAGGAAAACCCCGGCAACCACGAGGCGCTGCGCCAGCTTGGGGAAAAGTATCAGGAAGCCGGCAACGTCGAAGCCGCGGTCGCGCACTTCCTCCAGCTCGCCGACCTCTACCGCACGACCAAGCAGCACGAACTCGCCCTCGCGTTCTATCGCAAGATCGAAAAGCTGGTGGACAGCACCCAGCGGGCGACCATTCTCAAGCAGATCGTCAACATCTACTTCGACACCCGCCAGTTCGACAAAGCCTACGAATACTCCCGACAGGTCATCAGCCTCTACCTCAACGACCAGCAGCAGGACGCCGCCGCCGGTTTCCTGAAGATGCTCCCCGGCTTCGGCGAAAAAGACGCCGACTACCGCAAGGAACTGCGGGAGATGATCCAGGAGCGCAACGACAAGTGGATGCAGGGAGCGAAGGCGACCTGGGTCAACGAGGATGGCACGACCGGGCAGAAAGGCGACGATTTTTCCGACCGGCTGGTGCTGCTCGTGGATGACGAACCCCACGTCCTGATGATTCTCGAAAAGATCATCAAGCCGCTCGGCTGCCAGATCGTGACCGCCGCCAACGGCCTCGAAGCGCTCGACATCGCCCGCGTCAACAACCCGGCGCTCGTCATCTCCGACCTGATGATGCCGAAAATGGACGGCAGCCAGTTGTTCGCCGCGTTGCAGCAGGACCCGAACCTTTCGAAAATTCCGTTTGTCTGCCTGTCCTCGCGCGCGCAGGAGGACGAAAAGGTGTCGGCGCTCGAACAGGGCGTCGAGGACTACTGGGGGAAGCCCTTCAGCGTGAAGGAGATCCCGCTCAAGGTGAAGCGCATCCTGCGGCGGACGCCGACCCTGACCCGGATTTCCGGCCAGTTGTCGCAGACGAGCGTTACCGACCTGCTCAACCAGATGGAGCGCGAGCGCAAGGACGGCGTGCTCAAGATCGTCACCCCGCGCCAGGAAGCCGGGGCCATTCATTTCAAGGACGGCGCGGCCTTCGACGCCGAATGCGGGCAGAGCACCGGACTGAGCGCCATCATCCGGATGATCAACTGGTCGGAAGGGAGCTATTCCTTCACCCAGCAGCCGGTGACCCGCGAAAACCGGATTCAGATGCGGGCGGCGGAACTGATTCTCGAAGCCCTCCACCGCTACGACGAGGAACAGGCCCTGCTCGCGACGCTGCCGCCCCGCCACCTTCCGGCGGCCTTCCCGCCCGACTTCGACGTGACGTGGTTCGCCGGTTCGACGCAGGAGCATGTGCGCCGCATCGTTTCGCTCGTGGACGGCAAGCGGATCGTCGGCGAGTGTATCGACCAGTGTCTAGATGACCTCGACCTGCTCCGGATGCTCGCGACGCTCTGGTCGTCCCAGGCGCGCGAGGCGTTCGCGCCGAACGGCGGCCAGCGGTATCCGGGGATGTCGTCCCAGGTTTCCCATCCGCTGCCCGTCCAGCCCGTGTACCCGGCCTATCCGCCGCCGACACCCCCGCAGCCTCCCCAGTATCCGCCGCCGCCAAGCTACAGTCAGCCGTTGCAACCGCCGCCCCCGTCCTATGGCGGAGGATACGCGCCGCCGTCATATCAACAACCGCCGCCGATCTATCCGCCGTCGGCCACCCCGCCGCCGCTGACACCCCAGTATCCGCCGCCGGCCGCGCCCTACACGAGTCCCTACGCGAACCCCTACGGTGGAGGATCCGCCACCTCGCCGTTGTCGCCGCCGGCCCCGTCCGGTTACGGCGCCAGCCCGCTCGGGACCAGTCCGCTGAACCCGCCGACCGCGCCGCTCGCGGCCCAGCCCCCGATGGGTGGCGTTTCGCCCCCGGTGGCGGCCATCCCCGGACCGGATTTCTCGGGCGGAAACGAATATCGGGTGACCTTCAGCGACCCGGCGCGGGAAGAACACCTCGCGCGGCAGCTCTACGATGCCGTCGTCACCGCCAAACGCCTGTGCGGCGAGGCGCTCGACGACTTCACCTTTGTCCGGTTTCACCGCATTCTGTGCGAGCAGGCCACCAAGATTAAGGCCCAGTTGAACTGCACGCACATCGCCTTTTCCGTCACCGTTGAAAGCGGTCGCGTCAAGTTCATCGCCAAGGGGCTCTAGGCGTATGACCTTCCGTGATCCAGCCAGGGAAGAACACTTGCGCGTCACCCATTGACGCCCTCGTCACCGTCAGGCGCCAGTGCAACGACGCGCTGGACGTTTTCCGTTTACCCGGTTTCACCGAATGTTGCGCAGGCAGGAAACAGGAAGACCCCGTTCAACCGCCGGCGCATCGCAGTTTCCATCACGGTCGAAGACCGGCGCGTCAAGCCCATCGCCAGAGGACTGTGATTGTAAACAGGTCAGCCCATGACCCGCAGGATTCTTATCGCCGACGACCATGTTCCGACCCGCCGCGATTTGCAGGTTTTCCTGCAAACCCAGGGGTTTGAAGTAGTCGCGGTCGGAAACGGCGATCTCGCCACCCGGCGGGCCAAGGAGATGTACCCCGAATTCATCGTGCTCGACTTTCTCATGCCGGGCCAGACGGGGTATGAAGCCTGCAAGTACATCCGCAACACGCTCAACTACAAAGCGCCGATCCTGATTATTTACAACGACTTCGAGCCGTTTAACCGGGAAGAGGCGCTGCACGCCGGGGCCGACGAGGTCATGGCGAAGCCGCTCGACCCCTTCGCCCTGCTCGATACCTTCAACCGGCTCTGGAAGAAGTACGGACTCGGCGGTCCGGATACCGGGTCGTTTTCGCTCGGCGAAGAGGAAATGGCAGCCTTCGAGCCGGAAATCCCGGTTTCCGACAACGTCGAACTTCCTCCGCCGATGAATTCGATGGAAATGGTCGTTCCGGCGGAACTGCGCGCCGCCAAGCCGCCCGTCGGAGACCCCGACGCGGATGACGTTTCGACGACTCCTGATTACGAACAGTCGCTGCCGCCCGAATATCGCTTCGACCGCCGGCCCGAGGGCCCACCGACCGATGAATTCGACCGCGAACTGACCGACACGCTCGACGACATTCTGGACAATCTCGATGAACTCGGCCCGGTCGTGGTACCCGATTCGGTGGAAATCGTCCCGCAGCCGACCACCAACGACTGGTTTTCGACCCCGCCGGACAACGAATGGTACGCGCCGCCCTCCGGCGAACTGGCTCAGGACACGTCCATCCCCCCGGCGTCCTATGTCGCCGACCTGCCGCCGCCGGTCGTCGAAGCGGCTGCCCCGGCGCGCTGGGAAGGGGACTTCTCCGACGTTGCCTCCGAAATGGCGGCGGAAGAGGCCGAAGCAGCCGAAGCGGCGGATGCCGCGCGGGTTGCGGCGCTCGCGGTGGAAACGCCGGCGGATGACCTCGCCGACCCGGAACGCTTCGTCACGACCCCGCTCGTTGCCACTTGCGAACCTGGCGAACCTGGCGAACCTGCCGAAGCGCGGGCGGCGGAAGAACCGTCTCCGCCGGACGAGTCCGGCTCGGCCCCACTGATTCCGACAATGGACGTCGCGGTGGATTTTTCCTCGGGCGGCGCGGAAGAACCGGTCGCGGCATCCGAAGCGCCATCCGAATCAGCGGAAGATTCCGGCCCGGAACCGGTCGTTCCACCGGCGGTTTCCCCGGAACCCATCCCCGAAGTCGTGGCCGATGCGCGGCCCTCGTCCGACTCGCTCGCCGACTCCTATTCGGTCGTGGCGAGCGGTTTCTATGCCTCGTATTTCGAGGATGAATCGGGTAAACCCGCGCCCGCGCCGTTCACCGACCCGTATCCGTCGCGCAATATGTTCGCCCCGCTGCCCGCGCCGCCGGTGGACGAGATGGATTTCGCCGTCCCGCAGCACATCACAGCGGAAATGCCCGCGCCCGATCTCTCGGAGGGGGTCTCGATTCATTTCGATACCAGTAACGCCTCGGTCCAGATCGAGGGGTTGTACGAGGTGGATGAAGTCGAACTGCCCGAATCGGTCACTCAGGACCTTTCGAACGTCTCGATCATTCCGCCATCCGACATGTCCGAGATGTTTGACGAAGCCGACGTCCCCGGCGACAGCGTGACCGGCGAAAATGAAGTTGTCCCGGTGGTGGGAATCGCCGCGCAGATCGAAGGGAAGGCCAGTCCGGCGAGTACATTCACTCCTTCCGGGGGAACGCCGCTCTCCGGTTCGTTCCTCGCGCCCGATTTCCCGGAAGCGCCGGTGGGCGCGACCACGACCGCCTTCTGCCCCCACTGTTACGAAACCGTCAGCAGTCTCGACGTCATCTGCCCCCACTGCGGCGAGGCCATTTAGAACGGTTTTCAGACTGACAAAGGAAATAGCCCGCGTCCGGAGCGCTTTTGGCGAGGACGTGGGCTTTTCTCTTGGTCACAGCGGCTGAACAGAAACGAACCGGGTAATCGACCTCAGGCGCTCATTCGTCGCAGGGCCTGAAGTGCCAGGACACCTTTGAAGATGAAAAAGAGGGCAATCCCATGGACGACAAGGCCGATGTAATCCTGTGCAAGCAGGGAAATGAGTCCATCCGCCGTGTAAAACAACATCCCGACCCAGAACACCCACTGCATCCGTTTGTTCGCGAGCCAGCCGAACAGGCAGAACAGAGCCGCGATGAGTACGTCAAAGGCAATGGCCACCACCGTTCCAATCGACTCGATATGCTGGAGGACGGCATCCGCCACCTGGCAAACGGCAAGTCCGAAGAAGAACCCGAAGCGACCGCCAGCATGGGTGATGATCGAGTTGATAAGCGAGAGGCCGCCAATCCAGTAGAACCAGTTTGCACTGGAGTGAATCTGTTCCAGAAGTTCCGGGTCGGGTTCGATTGAAAACAGCTGGTTCGGCATGGCCGCGCCGTAGATGTCGGTCGGGCGGTCGGGTGGCGGAAATTGTGGCGTCATCAGCAAAAACTCCATCGAAATCCAGTAGTCAGTAGTCAGTAGTCAGTAGTCAGTAGTCAGTGGTGCGAATCAAGGGTTTAAGAAATTGGTCGTTGCAAATAAAGGGTTTAGCGGTGTTTGAACCCTTGATTCGCATCAGTAGTCAGTAAAACCGGCCACTGACCACTGACCACTGACCACTGACCACTGACCACTGACTACTGACTACTGACTACTGACTACTGACCACTACTCAAAAAGGCTGTTGACGAATTCCTCGGGCGAGAAAACGGTCAGATCGTCGATCTGCTCGCCGGTTCCGACGTAGCGGATCGGGACGCCCAGTTCGCGGGCGATGGCGACCACGATGCCACCCTTGGCCGTGCCGTCGAGTTTGGTCAGGACGATACCCGTCACCGGGACGGTCTTGGTGAACTGGCGCGCCTGTTCGAGACCGTTCTGGCCGGTCGCGGCATCGAGCACGAGTAGAACTTCGTGCGGGGCCTGCGGCACCTCGCGACCCGCGATGCGCGACATTTTCTCCAACTCGTTCATCAGATTGATTTTATTGTGCAGGCGTCCGGCGGTGTCGACGATCACCACGTCGGTGTTGCGGGCCTTGGCGGCCTGCAACGCATCGTAGACGACCGCCGCCGGGTCGGTTCCCGGCTTCTGCTGAATGACCGGAATGTCGAGCCGGTCGGCCCAGACCGTGAGTTGATCGGCGGCGGCGGCGCGGAAGGTGTCCGCCGCGCAGACCATCACGTCGTTGCCTTCGCGCTTGATGAGGTTGGCGAGTTTGGCGATGGTGGTTGTTTTCCCGACCCCGTTGACGCCGACCATCATCATCACGTAGGGCCGGATGTCGAGCGGAATGTCGGTTTCGCTGCGGACGGCGCGTCCAGAAATCGACTTGGCGGGCGCGGTGAGAATCGCGAGCAGTTCCGAACGAAGCAGTTTTTTGAGTTCGTCGGTGTCATTGATGAGCTTGCGGTTGACCTGCTGGCGGATTTTCTCGACCAGATCGAGCGCGGTCTGGACGCCGATGTCCGACCCGATGAGGATTTCTTCGAGTTCCTCCAGAATTTCCGGGCTGATGGTCTTTTTGCCGCGGAACAGCGTATCCATCCGTCCGACGAGGTTCTGGCGGGTCCGCTGGACCGCCTTCTTCATCCGCAGGAAGAAGCGTTCCTTTTCCTTTTCTTCACTGACCGGTTGCGGCGCGGGCGCGGGTACCGGCGTCGGTTCGGCTTCCGGTTCCCCTTCGCCGCCGCGTCCGAACAGCCGTTTGAGAAAGCCGGTTTTCGGTTTTTCCTCTTCCGCCACCGTTGGCAGTGGCGCGGGCGCCGCCGGGAGCGGGGCTTCCGGCACGACCTGAAGCGGAACGACCGCTTCGGGAACCGGTGGAGCGGGAATTTCCGGCGCGACTTCAGCCGGGGCCTGCGCGGTCGGAATGGCTTCGTTGCCGAACAGCGTGGTCAAACCCGCGCGTCCGGCGGGCGAATCGTCTTTTTTACGTTTCCAGAAAAGCATGGGGAGTAGGGATCAGGGGTCAGGAAAAGGTGTCGGGTGTCGGGTGTCGGGTTTCAGGTAAAAACCAGTTTTGAATTTTGAGTTATGAATTTTGAATGGAACGGCGAATCGCCGGAAGGCAAGCCGATAAACTCAAAATTCAAAATTCAAAACTCAACATTTGCTTTTCCTGAAACCTGACACCCGAAACCCGACACCTTTGGGTCAGTTGCCATCCGGCTTCGTGGGCTTCTTCGGAGGCGTATCGGTGATGACGCCGGGCGTTTTGGGTTTGCGGTTGGGTTTGCCCGTGTCGCCGTTGGTGTTTTCGGAGGATTTCTTTCCGGCGCGCTTGGCGTTCTGCGTGCCGTCGTCGGCGGTCTTGCCGAGGGATTCCTCCATCAGCGTCCGTTCGCGTTTCTTCGGTTTGCCGTCTTCGCCCGTGCCGGTGCTTTCGTCAGTACCGCCCTTGACGGCCTTTTTGGCCGAACCGGCTTCGGTATCCTGCGTCAGCGTCGCGGCGTTGCTCTCGATTTCACGCTGCTCCGTCCGGTCACGCTGCGCCTGAAGGTCCTTGAGTTCCTTGTCGGGCGCGGGTACGTCGCCGAATTTCTCGATCGGCTTGCCCTTCATGTAGACCTTCATGAAATCGATCCAGAAGGGAAGCGCCGCATGGCCGCCGGTTTCGCCGTTGCCGAGCGATTTCTTTTCGCCCTGATAGCCGATCCAGGTGCCGCAGACGACCGTCGGCGTGAAGCCGATGAACCAGGCGTCGGTGAAGTCGTTGACCGTGCCGGTCTTGCCGCCGGTGGGGCGCTTGTTGAGTTCGCCTTCCGCGACGCCCCGGATGGCCGTCGCCGTTCCGCCTTCGACCACGCCGCGCATCATGTCGACCATTTCGCTCGCGATGTAGGGCGAGATGACCCGGAACTCGCGTTGTTCCTCGTCCTTCTCCCAGTCGAAAACGGTCTGGCCGTTGTAGTTCAGAATCCGCCGGATGTAGTGCGGCTTGCGGCGCATGCCCTGATTCGGGAAGACCGAATAGGCCGACACCATCTCGATGAGCGGCACTTCGGTCGCGCCGAGCGCCGACGGCAGGTAGGGGGCCATCGGGTTGGAGATGCCGAAGCGTTTGACCATTTCCGAGCCGCGCCGGATGCCGACATCCTGTAAAAGCTTGACCGCCGGGATGTTGCGGGATTTCGCGAGCGCCGTCCGGAGGGGCATGCCGCCGCCGAAACTGTTGTCGTAGTTGTGGGGCGTCCAGTTTCCGATCTGGAGCGGGCCGTCCACGATGGTGTCATCGGGCGTCCAGCCGTTTTCGAGCGCCGCCGTGTAGATGAACGGCTTGAAGCACGAACCGGTCTGGCGGTTGGCCTGGGTGGCGTTGTTGAACTTCGAAACCGAGAAGTCGTAGCCGCCGACCATCGCCTTGACTTCGCCGGTCCGGGCGTCGAGGCAGAGCAGCGCGCCGGCGATTTCCGGGACCTGCTGAAGTTCGACTTCCAGAAGGTACGGGTCGCCCGCCGGAGCCGTCTGGGCGGGCGTCTTCCCGGCGATGTTCCGGGTCCGGATCCCGCCACGCAGCGCCTTTTTGGGTGACGCTTCGGGCTGGTCGGGGCTGGGCTTGGCCGCCGGTTTTGGTTTCTTCGGGGCCGCCGGCTTCGTTTCGTCGGTGCCGGTCGTGTCGGTTTCGGGTTTCTTTGGCTTCGGCTTCTTCGGCGTGTCGGTCGTGGTGTCGGCGGCGGGTTTCTTTCCGTTGTCCGAAGCCGGCGCGGGGAGGTCCGGCGGCGGGACCATCTTCCGGATGCGGAACACCGCGAGATCGCCTTCCTTCAGGGCCCGGTCG
>JAAFHI010000353.1 GCA_013298335.1 Actinomycetota bacterium | reverse complement strand
TATTGCACGCCGCCAACTTGAACTGGTCGAGTTCGATGAATCGGTCTTTCTCGGTGCCGATGTCGAACGGCATATCGACGATTGTTCTGACTGCCAAACCTACGCAACCGACATGCGCGCCCTGCGCGGCATGTTGGCCGATCAACCCCGTGTGGTCACCCCGCCGAACTTCGAGACGGTGCTCAAGGCCCGGATTCGGCGGGAATCGCCGCTGTATCGCGAACCCCGGCTGGCCTGGATTCCGACGCCCGCTCTGGCCGCCATCGCGCTGGTCACCGTCGTTTCAGTGAGTTTTGCCGTCCGGTCGAATTTTGAGCCGGTCGAGCCGGTGAATGTTGCCAGCGTTTCGACCACGCTTTCCGCGCCGGTGTCCGAACGTACACCGATCACGCCGACCGCGATGCCGGTGGCGATTGCGGCCCGGCCCGTATCGGTCAGGGCATCCCGTCCGGTCCGTCCGGGTTTTAGTCGTTTTGGAACGCAGAATACCTCGGCGAAAACCACGAACAGCCCGATGCCCAATGCCAATCCGGGAATGCAGGTTGCCCTTTCTTCAAACGGTCAGACCAACCGAGTGAAGGAAGTTCCGGGTGATCTCTTCGGTTTCCGTGGCGCCGTATCGGAGAAACCGGTCATCAGCGAACCCGTCGGCACGTTCTAACCATTTTCAGGAACCGCGTTTTCGATTCTCGAGCTCTCCATAAAACGGAAATCGAAAATAATCGAGGAATATGTCTTCCCGCCGTCCAACACTTTTTCTGCTCTGCGCCGTCGCGATTTTCGGATTCATCTCCGCCGCGAACGCGCAGTCGGGAAAAGTGCAGACACCGCCGCCGAGCCTGCGGAAGAAAAAAGCCTCTCCGGTAAGGAAAGCCGATACACCGTGGCTGGTGACCGTCCGTCACGATGTCAAACTTTCGGAACTGACGGCTTCCTGCCGGGAAAAAGGCATCACCGCCACCGTCATCGACGGAAAACACGGCCCGAATGACGTCGTGGTAGTCAATATCACCACCGGGGTCGTGGTGGACGGCGGCGGATACGTCCTCACGCAACTCGCCAACATCGCCCCGGATTGCGTCCGCCCGACGCTCACCGTCCGGACGCAGGACAAAGTCGAATTTACCGCGGAATTCATCGGCATCGACGGCGCGACCGGCCTGAGCGTGCTGCGCGTCCCCGGCCTCGCCATCGCCGCGCCGACGACGGCTGACTCGACCGGCGACAACCAGTCGCTGCGAACCGTCATGCCGGAATTCCGGCGGATGCCCCTCGAACCGCACGGCGGCATCATCGACCCGACGCCGGAGCCGCCGCAACTCATTGTCAACGAATCACTTCTGGCAAATTCGAGCGACAACGTCATCAAGCCGGTGTCGCCGATTGAACCGAATTGCGGCGTCGCGCTCGACGGCGAGAACCGGATCATCGGGGTTGTTCAACCCAACGACGGCCACGGCAAACTCTTCCGGTTTCTCCCGATTGCAACCGTCAAGAAGGCGCTTTCCCGAATTATTTCGGCGGGCAAAAGCATTCCGCGCGGCTGGCTCGGGATCGACGCCAAGAGTCTGACCGCCGTTCCCGACGCCGAGCGTCAGAGATATCGCATCCAGACGCGCAGCGGCGTACTGGTCACGTCGGTCATGCCGCGGAGCCCGGCGGCGGCGGCGGGACTGCAAACGTCCGACGTCATCGTGGCGGTTGAAAGTCATCCGATTGATTCGCGGCGCGGCCTCACCGACGACATCGCCGGACGTCCGGCGGGCGACCAGATGCGCATCACGGTGGAACGCAACGGCCAGCAGCAGGACATCCTGATTACGCTCGGCGCGAAGGAAGAGGCCGTCGAGGCCGGCGTGCAGGCGCTCCCCGAACAACTTGCCCTCGGATTCATTGCTTCCGAAATAACGCCTCAAGTTGGTCAGGAGATCGGCGCGCCGTCGGGCGGCGTGCTGATTACGCAGGTCACCCCGGACAGCGCCGCAGCGCAGGCGGGGTTGAAGACGGGTGACATCGTCATTTCGGCAAACGGCCAGCCGACGCTTCAGCGGGATGGTCTTTCAACGGCGATTTTCAGTACGCCGCCCCCGACCGTCACGCTGGAAGTTGTGCGTGACCGGAAAACCATCCGGCTCGAACTCCCGATTCTGACCGCTCCGCCGGCGGAACAGCCGAAGCGGTAGCCGCCGCGCCGCGCGCGGTGGCCGGTTCGTCCGCCGCGTCGGAAATCTCCCACGCATCCGTTTCCCGCAGCAGTTTTCCAACCAGCGCCGCGTGCAGGCCATGTCCTGAACGCTCGGCGGTGATGCGTCCGGCGATGGGCACACCGAGCAATGCGAAGTCGCCCACGATGTCGAGCACCTTGTGCCGGGCGAATTCATCGTCGAACCGCAGCGGCGTCTCGTTCACCATCCCCTTTTCATTCAGCACGATGGCGTTGTCGAGCGACGCGCCGCGAACCAGCCCGCTTTTGCGCAGCGCCTCGGCCTCGTGAATGAACCCGAAGGTCCGGGCGGGAGAAATTTCGCGGCAGTAGGAATCGGGCGTAATTTCCCCGGAAAAGGTCTGGCGACCGATCAGCGGGTGGGCAAAGTCGATGGTACTCTCGATGTACAACCCGTCATACGGCGCAATCGATATCCGGCGATTGCCGTCAACCACCTCGATCGGACGCAGTACCCGCAGCACCTGCCGGGACGACGGAAGTTCCGTCCTTCCGGCGGAGGCAATGAGGCCGACGAAGGGGGCTGCGCTGCCGTCCACGATCGGGACTTCAAAGTTGTTCACTTCCAGAATCGCGTTGTCGATGCCGCAGCCGTAGAGCGCCGACAGCACGTGCTCGACCGTCGCGACCATGACGCCCTTGTGCATCAGCGTCGTCGCGTAACTGACGTGGGTCACATGCTGCGGAACGGCGGCAAGTTCGAAGCCGCTCAGGTCGGTCCGGCGAAAAAGGTAGCCGGTGTCAGCCGGGGCCGGGCAAATGGTGAGTTCTACTTCCGTGCCGGTATGAATGCCGATGCCGCGAATCGAAACCGCGCGGCGGAGGGTTGTCTGTGATTTCATCGGGTTTTCCTGAACCGCGGGGCCGAGTTCGGCAACTCCCTTGAATAAAGAGATTACAGGTCCTTAAAGAAAGCATTTTCCGGGCCACAGCCTCCAATTTCCGGAAAAACCCACAACCCTTCTTAAATGTGAAATTTACAGGGACGCCCGAATTTGCGCGCGCCTCCGATTGTCGCCAATCAGCCACAACCGCGGTGAGAAGTGTGGCTTGCCTGCGGTTTTCGGATTCGACGTGACAAGAGTTTTTGGGGCAGCAAAAAGGACCGCGACGGGAATCGCGGTCCTTTCGTCTTGAGCTTCCCCGGAAGTGACTCCGGGGAAACGGGCTATTGTTCTTCCTTGGCCGCCTTGCGGATCTTGATGTCCGCCGTGACGAGGGTGTCGAGTACGTCTTCCGTGTCCTGACCGCCCGTAAAATCGTCGTCGTCGTCGAACTGTTCTTCCTGCAACTTGATCCGACGGTAGAAGTCCATCCCGGTCCCGGCGGGAATCAGACGTCCCATGATGACGTTTTCCTTGAGGCCGCGCAGATAGTCGATGCGGCCCGAAATCGCCGCTTCGGTCAGTACGCGGGTCGTTTCCTGGAAGCTCGCCGCCGAGATGAAGCTTTCGGTCGAAAGCGACGCCTTGGTGATCCCGAGCAACAGTGGCTCGCAGGTTGAGGGCACGCCGTCGAAATCGATCACCCGCCGGTTTTCGTCCTCGAAGCGGAAGCGGTCCACCTGCTCGTCGATCAGGAAGTCGGTGTCGCCGACGTCCTTCACGCGAACCCAGCGCAGCATCTGCCGCACGATGACTTCGATGTGCTTGTCGGAGATGTTCACGCCCTGCAAACGGTAAACTTCCTGAATTTCGTTCACGAGGTACTTCTGCAAGGCGTCCATTCCCTGCACTGCGAGAATGTCGTGCGGGTTGAGCGGGCCGTCCATCAGCGGTTCGCCCGCGCGGACGCGGTCGCCTTCGTTGAAGAACAGGTTGACGCCCTTCGGAATCGAGTATTCGCGGATTTCGCCGTCGTCCCCGATGATCTGAATCTTGCGCTGGCCCTTGGTGACGTTCCCGAACTTCACCGCCCCGTCGATTTCCGCCATCACCGCGGTTTCGCGCGGCTTGCGGGCTTCGAACAGTTCGACGACGCGCGGGAGACCGCCCGTGATGTCCTTGGCGCGGGTCGATTCGCGCGGAATCTTGGCGATGACGTCGCCCGGCTGGACATGGTCGCCTTCGTGGACCGTCAGAATCGCCCGGATCGGCATCTGGTAGGTCTTGAGCGACTTCTTGCTTTCCGGCGCATGAATCTCGATGCGCGGCTGCCGTTTTTCATCCGGCGAGTCCATGACCATCATGTTCTTGTTGCCGGTCTGCTCGTCGATTTCCTCGCGGACCGTCACGCCGTCGATCATGTCGCGGAAGTGAATGTTTCCTTCGGCTTCCGTCAGGATCGAGAAGGTGTAGGGATCCCACGTCGCGAGGGTTGCGCCCTCTTCGACCAGTTGGCCGTCCGCCACGCTCAGTTTCGAGCCGTACACGATCTGGTACCGACCGACTTCGCGGTTGTTGCGGTGCTCGTCGATGAGCACGATGTACCCGGTCCGGTTCATCGCGACCAGCTTGCCGTCGCGTCCCGGCACCGTCTTCAGCCCTTCGAAGACCACGCGGCCCGCCTTGCGGCCTTCGTGCGACGACTGTTCGGACGAACCCGAAACCGCGCCCCCGAAGTGGAACGTACGCATCGTGAGCTGCGTGCCCGGTTCGCCGATGGACTGCGCCGCGATGACGCCGACCGCTTCGCCGAGTTCGACCGAACGTCCGGTTGCGAGGTTGCGTCCGTAGCAGCTCACACACACTCCGCGCCGC
>JAAFHI010000792.1 GCA_013298335.1 Actinomycetota bacterium | reverse complement strand
TGTGCGGCGATTCCAGTCTGCATCCGCAGCCGAAAGTTAACGTGCAGCGATGGCGGCAAGTGCTGCGTAGGGGGAATTTGGCTGCGTCCCGATAAAAACCGAAAATTTCCGAAAAAACACGAGAAACGTGAGATTTCAGACAGACAAATTTGACGAGGAAAATACGCCAGCGGTGTTTTCCTTGTCAACTGCTTTGAAAAGAACGAAAACAACGTATGGGCACGTACAAAGAAAGGCGAATCTAGCGTGAATTTCCGCACATTCCAAGCATTTTCGCCGTGAATGTAAAAACACATACCGTAAGTCGTTGCCAGCATTGAATTAGCCGAAGGTTTCGGGTAAGACCCCGGACACGCCGCCAGAAATCGCATTTCGGAGACTGCCTGATGTCCAGTTGGCAAAATCGCGTCCTTTCGCGGGTCATCACCCTGCGGATCAAACGAAAACCCTCCGGCGACGACGCCCGCAACGTGGCGCTCATCCGGGCCAAGCTCCACCGGATGCCCTTTTACGCCCAGCCGACCATCCCGCCGGGACTGATCGTCGAATGGGTGGACGGCGGCGATTCGAAGGGCGAATGGCTCGAATGGCGGAGTCAGGCGCGCGCCACGCCGACCGTGCTCTACCTCCACGGTGGCGGATACGTCGCCTGCACCCCGGTCACCCATCGCCCGATCACGGTGGCGCTGACCACCCTGCTGCGCGGACGGGTCTATTGCCCGGACTACCGCCTCGCCCCCGAGCACCCCTTCCCCGCCGCCGTCGATGACGCCGTGGCCGCCTACCGGCTGCTGCTCGATGAAGGCATCGACCCGCGACACATCGTCATCGCCGGCGATTCGGCGGGCGGCGGCCTCGCGCTGGCGACGCTCATCGCCCTGCGCGAGGGCGGCGCGCCGCTGCCCGCCGCCGCCGTCTGCCTTTCCCCCTGGACCGACCTCGCCGGCACCGGCGAATCGCTCGTGACCAACACCGACCGCGACGCCATGTTCCACGGCGACGGCGTCCGGCAGGCGTCCCGCGTCTACCTCGGCGACACCCCGCCGGAACACCCGCTCGCCTCCCCGCTCTACGCCGATCTGACCGGGTTGCCGCCTCTGCGCCTCTTCGTCAGCGAGTGCGAAGTCCTGCGCGACGACTCGACACGCCTCGTCGAACGTGCCAGAAAGGCGGGTGTCACCGCCGAACTCGTCATGGAGCCGGACCTGCCCCACGTCTGGCCGATCTTTCAACGTTTTCTCCCCGAAGGCCGCCGGACGCTGCGCGACATGGCCGCCTTCATTCGGAAACACACCCAATGAACGCTCTCGGAGACAGCCGGGTGCTGAAACGCCCGGTTCGCCAACTGCTCAACACGCTCATCGACTACGCCGGACTGTTCCCACCCGCCGCGCTCGACATGCGCCGGTCGGTCGCCAACTACGCCGCCTACCTCGAAGGCCCCCACGCGTGGATACTGGGAAAATTCATCCTGCCGCTGGGGAAACTCGATGACTTCATCGCCGCCGTCGCGGAAACGCCGATTGCCCTGTTCCGGTTTCCGCTGAGCGTCATCGTCACCGACGAGGACGTCCGCGATCCGGCGCGGATGGCCCGCTTCGCCGAACTTCGCGCCAATCACCCGCTCACCATCGCCTCCATCGAAACGAAGGCCGACACCCCCGCCGGCATTGCCCGGCTGGCCGAACACTTCGACGAATCACTGCCCGACACGACGGTCTTCATCGAAATTCCGGCGGTCCCGACGGTCAACGAATCGCACGTTCAGGAACTGGCCAACATGAACTGTTTCGCCAAAATCCGGACCGGTGGCGTCACGCCCGACGCATTCCCGTCGCCGGAAAGCGTCGTCCGGTTTCTTGAAACCTGTTCCGAATACGGCGTGGGACTGAAGGCGACCGCCGGGCTGCACCACCCGATCCGGTCGGTCTACAATCTGACCTATGAAAAGAATTGCGACCAGGCCCGGATGCACGGTTTTCTGAACGTCTTCCTCGCCGCCGCCTACCTCGACAACGGGCTCGCCCGCGACACGGCGGTCAAAATCCTTGAAGAGGAAGACGCAACCAACTTCGTCTTCACCGACGCGGGCGTCGAATGGCACTGCCAGTCGCTCACCACCGGACAGATCGTCCGCAGTCGGGCCGATTTCTGCATTTCCTACGGGTCCTGCTCCTTCGACGAACCCATTCAAGACCTGAAAACACTGGGACTTTTATGAAACCGAACATCAACGAAACTCACGACGCGGCCCGGACGAGCTGGGTCGCCTCCGCCAACGATCCCGATACCGATTTCCCGATCCAGAACCTGCCGTTCGCGGTGTTTTCCGACCCGGAAGACGACGTTCCACGCCTCGGCGTCGCCATCGGAGACCGGATTCTCGACCTGACGTCCTGCATCGAACATGACCTCGGCGAGTCCGTGTTCGCTACCGTTGAACCGGAAACCCTTGAAAGCCTTTTCGGTTTTTCGGTCAATGAAATCGCCGAACTCTCGCCGGAAGCGCTGTCCAACCTGCGGCGGGCGATTTCGGACGCGCTCTGGGCCGATCATCCGGACGCCGAGGACAACTGCGACGCGCTGACCGAATTTCTCATCGACACGTCCGAGGTTGTGGTCGAGCAGGCGTTCGACATCGGCGACTATACGGATTTCTACGCCTCGGTCTTCCACGCCACCAACGTCGGCTCGATGTTCCGCCCGGACAACCCGCTGCTGCCGAACTACAAGTACATCCCCATCGGCTATCACGGACGCGCCTCGTCCATCGTCCC
>JAAFHI010000135.1 GCA_013298335.1 Actinomycetota bacterium | reverse complement strand
CAACGAACGCGACTTCGAACAGCTCGTCGAACAGCACGTCACGCACCACTTCCGCGTGGCCAAGAAAGCCGCCCTTCAGGACAAGGCCCAGATCATCCTCGTCACGCCGAAAACCTCGCGGAATTCCACCCGCGAAGAATTCGCGCTGGCCCTCTTCGTCAAAACCACGCTCCACACGCTGACGGCCACGCTCGCGGTCGAATGCGAGCGGTTCACGCACTACCCGACCGTCAATCAGGTTGACCTCACGCGGCGCGCCCGCGTCGAGGAGCCGCGCAACGAACGCGAGGAACGCGAAGAACTGGAACGGTTCGTGGATGCCGTCCTGCTCGTCTCGCAACCCGCACCTGAACCCGACGCGAGCCGCTACCTGTCGCGCATCTATCGCGGAAACGCGATCACCGTCTGAAAAAGGGATCAGGTGTCAGGGGTCGGGGATCAGGTTTTGAAAACAGGTTCGGGGGATTGGGTTCTGGGTGGCTGAATTCGAGGGATCGACTTCCTTCTCAGCAACCCAAAACCCAGCACCCAAAACCTAAAACCTCTCCCGATCCCTGATCCCTGCCCCCTGATCCCTCCGCCATGTTTTCCAACCTCGTCGTCCGTGGCACCAACTGGGTCGGGGACAGCATCATCACCATCCCCGCCCTTCGCGAATTGCGCCGCATCTTCCCCGAAGCCCGGCTCACGCTGCTGGTGCGTCCGTGGGTCGGCGGCATCTTTGAAGGATCGGGACTGGTTGACGATCTGCTGTATTACGACAATCGGGAAACGTCGTTTCTCGAAGGCGTCAAACGGCTCAGGGCCGGGAAATTCGACGCGGCGATTCTTTTTCAGAACGCCTTCGAGGCCGCGGCGCTCACCACCCTCGCCCGCATCCCCAAACGCTTCGGATTTCCCACCGAAAGCCGCGGCCCGATGCTCACCACCGCGATTCCACTCGAAGAAGCGACCCGGCGGAAACACCAGATCTACTACTACCTCGATCTCGTTTCGCGCCTCGAAGAAACCCTCTTCGGACGCTCCAATGTGAATTACGAAACGCTCGATTACCGGTTGCCGGTGACGGAAGCCGCGCAAGCGGCGGCCCTGGCGAAAATTCCCGACCTCGAAGCCGGGCGCAAAATCGTCGCCCTCGTGCCGGGTGCCGCCAACAGTCGGGCAAAGCAGTGGCCACCGGCCTCGTTCGCCGGCCTGATCGATCTCTTTTCGGAACGGGAAGACTGCGCGCTTTTTCTGCTGGGAGCGCCGAATGAAAGGCCGCTGTGCGAGGAAATCGCCGGAATGGCGAAGCGAGGACGCGCCAGCGTTCTCGCCGGTGAATTCACGCTTTCCGAAAGCATCGCGTTCCTCTCGAAATGCGACGCCGTCATCAGCAACGATACCGGCCCGGCCTATATCACCGCCGCGCTCGACCGTCCGTTGCTGACACTGTTCGGACCGACGGATCCGAACATGATTTCACCCTTTTCGAAAACGGCGCGCCAGTTGCGGAAACTCGTCCACTGCGCGCCCTGCATGCTGCGGGATTGTCCGATTGATCATCGCTGCCTGACCGGCATCACGCCGGAAATGGCATTCACGGCCGCATCCGCGATGCTTGAAGAAGCGTGAAGACCCGCTACCACTTCAGTTCAAACTCGTATGTATCATCGCCGCGCTTGCGGTCGCGAATCTCGATGACCGCCGTGAATCCGTTCGAATAGGTTGGCTGCTGAACCACGCGCACTTCTCCGCGTCCCTGCTTTTTGCCAACGGACACGTTCACCGCCTGGCGCGGAAGCGCCTGCGTAAAGTCGAACAGGCCCGGCGGGGCATACTGGCCGGCAAAAGTGATGGCAAACGCGGAACGCCCGCGAACATTGACCCGGACCCAGTCATCCACCCTTCCGCGCCAGGTCATGGTCCCGTTGCCCGTGGTTGGTTCGACCGGCTGGCCGGCATCGTCCGTCTTGTCGCCATAAGTCAGACTGGTCGCCTGCAACGTCCGCCGACTCACCACGACATCATAGGTAAAATCGACCCGTCCCCTGGTCTGGCTGATGAGGTAACCGACTCCGTGAACCTTTTCTTCCTCGGCATTCAGGGTCATCGCCTCGACGGCCAGAAAATAGACCTTGGTCGGACGACCGTAATCATCTTTTACCCGTTCCTCCATGGCCCGCTGGGCAACCAGAACGCCGACCGATGCTTTCGCGGCGCCCCTGGCAGCCGCTTCCGAGATGAACCGGTAATTGACTTTGCGAACCCGCCCACCGGCTTCGACTTCCGTTTCGTAGGAGAACTTTGCCGCGGGTGAATTCGCTGCGCCACGGTAGGTCCCAATTCCCGTCACACGCCGTTTCTCCGAGGCCAGAACCCGGATTTCGGGGTTCTGCTCAAACATGACCATCGGCTCACCGCCACCGTTTTCCGTGATGATCCGTTCGCGGACCGCCTGCTGGCCGATGGCGACGGCTTCAGGCGTCTGCGACGAGGCAAACCCAATAAATGGAACGGCAAAAAAGGCGAGCAGAAAACAACGAAGCACGAAGCGGCCGGGCAGGCTCATGGCCGAGTCCTCCGGAAGAAAATCGGAACGGGATTCGGGCAACCGGGGTTGGGTGAATGCAAACGATTCACCCAATGTCGGACAGGTTGCCTCGAATCCCGAAAAGGGACTTTGAACGGGGTTGAACGCTTAAAAACCCGAATCGGCGAACCGATTCAAACCGTACCGTTGGTCAGTTCGATAATGCGCTCGATGCAATCACCAACGACCCGGTTGGGCGTCGAGGCCCCGGCGGTGATACCGATCCGGATTTCACCTTCCGGCAACCAGTTCTCGGCCAGCGCCTCTTCCTTTTTGAAAGCGGGCTTGTGACGGATGGCACTGGTTGAAATCAGGCATTCGGGCGAATTGATGTGGAACGTGGGCAGCGACTCGTCGGCAATTTCGCAGAGGTGTTCGGTATTGCTGCTGTTGAATCCGCCGATGACGAGGACCAGATCAAGCGGTTCCTTGATGAGTTCAAGGATCGCGTCCTGCCGTTCCTGCGTCGCGCTACAGATCGTGTCGAAGGAACGGAACCGGTCCTTCAGATCTTCCGATCCATACCGCTTCTCGATGGACTTCCGAATCATTTCGGCGATTTCGAGCGATTCACTCGACAGCATCGTCGTCTGATTCGCCAGACCGACTTTCAGGAGATCGATGTCGGGGTCGAAGCCATCCGTGGCAACTCCGGCATACTTCGCGAGGAATTCATCCCGGTTGCCGCGACCTTCAATGTAGTCGCACACATCCTGCGCCTGCGGACGATCCCGAATCACCAGAAACTTGCCGCCTTCATAGAGCGTGGTACGCGAACGCGTCGCCTCGGTTTCCTCGTGGTCGTACTTGCCGTGGATAATCGCCGTGAACCCTTCCCGCGCGTATTTCTCAACCCGCTTCCAGACGTGAACCACCGAACCGCAGGTCGTATCCACCAGCAAACAGCCGATATCCTTCAACCGCTGGAGTTCCTGCGTCGGCGCGCCGAACGCTGGAATCAGCACGATGTCGTCGGCAAGGATTTCATCGCCGGTTTTGAGAAACCGGTAGCCCATCTTTTCGAGCTGCTGGTTCACCATCGGGTTGTGGATGATCTCGCCCGTCAGATAGACCCGGCGCTCGGGAAACCGGACGTGCGTTTCATAGGCCAGATCAAGCGCATGATCGACCCCGTAGCAGAAGCCGAACTCCTGCGCGAGACGGAACGTGATGCGTCCCGACTGGTACCGGCCACCGGAAGCCTTGATGAGTTGAATCAACCCGCTGTCGAAATCCCCGACGATGTCGTCGTGAACCTCGGCCCGAAGTCCGAAGCCGCTGCGTGAGGGATTCTGGCGCGAATCCGTGACCGTCTGCCCGTTTGAAGGAGTCATGAGTAATGCCGAAGAAATGTGAATTGATGAACAAACTGACTCGAATCTAGCATTCCAAACGCACTTCGCCAAGCCAAGCCGGTGTCTATTCCGAGGGTAACCCCGTCGAACTCTGCCAAAAGATGAGGCAGTGAAGGGGTTCCTTCCAAAAGCATAAAGCCACAGATTTCACGGATTACACAGATTCTTCAAAAGTAGTCACTGTTGTTGAATCCGTGTAATCCGTGTAATCCGTGGCTATACCCTTCCTATGACAGCAGGAGTTCGAGGTCCTTGCGCTCCAGCGTCCGGATCAGGCTGTTGTCGGCGTTGATGATCGCGTCCGCCAGTTCGCGCTTGGTTTCCTGCAACTGGAGAACCTTCTCCTCGACCGTATCCTTCGTGATCAGACGGTAGGCAAACACGCGCCGCGTCTGGCCGATGCGGTGCGCCCGGTCGATGGCCTGCGCCTCGACCGCCGGATTCCACCACGGATCGAGCAGGAAAACGTATTCGGCAGCGGTCAGATTCAGCCCCAAACCGCCCGCCTTCAGGCTGATGAGGAACAGTTTGCATTCGGGGTCGTTCTGGAACCGCTCGACGCGGGCCTGCCGGTCGCGGGTGCGGCCATCGAGGTATTCATACACCACGCCGTGAAGGTTGAGACGGTCCTTGACGATGGCGAGCAGGCTGGTGAACTGCGAAAACACGAGCACTTTCTGATTGTTGTCGAGCACTTCCAGCAACTGCGGGATGAAGGTGTCGATCTTGGCGCTCGGCTCGGTGACTTTCTTCTCGTCAAGCAGCCCCGGATGGCAGGCGACCTGGCGCAGACGCAGCAGGGCTTCAAGAATCTGCATCTTCGCGCGGTTGATGCCGCCCGATTCGATCATGCCGAGCAGTGACTGGCGGTAGTGGTCGCGCAGTTCGTCGTAGAGTTTGCGCTGCTTCTCTTCCATTTCGCAGAAGATCGTCTGTTCGAGCTTCGGCGGAAGGTCGCGCGCGACCTGTTCCTTCGTACGGCGCAGGATGAACGGTCGGAGGCCGCGGGCGAGCAGTTCGCGGGCTTCCGGATCGGGATTGCGGGCCGCCGCGCCGGTCAACTGGAAGACCGACGATGAACCGAGCATCCCCGGATTGAGGAATTCGAAGAGACTCCACAATTCGCCGAGGTGGTTTTCGACCGGCGTGCCGCTCAGGGCCAGCCGGTGCCGAGCCTTGAGCAGACGCGCCGCCTTGGCCGACTCGCTGGAGGCGTTCTTGATGGCCTGCGCCTCGTCGAGGATCACGTAATCGAATTCGAAATCCTTGAACATCACGGCATCGCGGCGCAGCGTGCCGTAGGTGGTCAGAATCAGGTCGTAATCGGCAAACTTGTCGAGCGTCCGCGAGCGTTCGACGCCCGTGTGTTCGAGCACGCGCATGAACGGCGTGAACTTTTCGGCTTCCTGTCGCCAGTTGAAGATGAGCGACCGGGGCGCAATCACGAGTGACGGCGGCGGAACGCCCGCGCCATTGGCGTATCCGGCGGCGCGCAGATGCCGTCGCGATTCGAGCATGGCGAGCGTCTGGGCGGTTTTTCCGAGACCCATCGAATCGGCCAGACAGCCGCCGAATCCGAACCGGCGCAGGAAGTGCAGCCAGCCGACGCCCTCGCGCTGGTAGGGCCGCAGTTCACCCACAAACGTCGTCGGTTCGTGCATCGACTCAATGCCGTCGAACCGGCAGATTTCCTCGCGGATCTTCAGGAACTGCGCGTCGAAACTCGCCTCCGGCTGCGCGGCCAGCAGCGCGTCGAGCATCCCGACCTGCGTCTTCGCGAAGCGCAGATGGTCTTCCTCCTGCGCCCCGAGGCCGACGAGGAAGCCGTATTTTTCGAGCCAGTCCTCGGGAAGCATGCCGTAGCTGCCGTCGTCGAGCAGCACCGTGTTCTGTCCGCGGCGGATGGCGGCGAGGAGTTCCGGCAAATGCGCCGTGGCGCTGCCGAAGTCGATGCGGCCATGCAGTTCGAACCAGTCCACATTGGATTTGACTTCGAGGAAGAGCTTGCCAGGTTGCCGGAAGAGTTTGCCTTCGGCCTCGACGCGCCAGCCGTCCTCGACCAGCAGACGGACCGCGCGCGGCAGGTTGTTCGGTGAAATCCGGAAATCGGTCGCCCGGCGCTGCGGGTTGTATTCGGCCCGGAAACCGAGCTGGCGCAGACGTTCGGCGGCGTCGCGTTCGGAAACGAGATCGCGCACGACATACCGCTTGTGAATGGCGTCAAACACCCCTCGCTTGGGCAGGCCGGCTTCCAGCACGGTGCCGTTGTAATCGAAGGCCAGCGTGCCGCGCAGCATCCGCGACGAGGTGTCGCCGCGCTGACGGTCGCCCGGACGCACTTTCAACATCCGCTGCGGGGCATCCGAAACGGTTTCGAACTGGAGATCGGCGGGCAGGGTCAGCGGCGGCACGTCGGGCAGCGACAGCACCTTGTCGAGCAGTTCGAGCCCTTCGTTGAGCGGGACCTGGAACGATCCAACCTGACGAAGGAGTCCCAGCCAGTAGAACGCGCCCGAATCGTCGAGCGGCGTCACGGTGGTCCGCGTGAACATCACGCCTCCCGCGAGCAGCATGGTCGGCGTCGAAAGCGGCATCCGCTCCTCGCCGCGACGCAGCGCGCCGGACACGACGAAATGCTTCTCGTCCGTTTCGGGACGACCGATTTCAAGCTCGAATTTCCATTTCTCTGATTCCCACGCGAGGGACGGCCCGAGGCCGTCGGCGCCCTCTTCCTCCTGCCGGAGGTGGCAGCGTCCGGTCGAACAGACGAGCGGCAGCACCGCGTGGAGCATCGGCTCGGAGAGACGGTACCGCGTCGGGGCCGTGGCGTAGTCGAACGAGGTCACGAGCCATTCCGACTGTTCCTTCGCCCCGACGAGGAGCGACAGAATCTGGCGGTCGGCGGAATCCGGAAGGTGGGCAATCTGGGACAGCGGAATCCGCTGGTTGCGGGGCTTGCCCCACTTGCCGTCAGCCTTGAGTTCGCGCTGGAGAACTTCCAGCACCAGCGCGCCCTGCTGCAAGGTCGTCGGTACGTCGATGAAGTAGAGCAGTTCGCGTCCCGCGTGCGAGAGGCTTTCGCGAATCGCGTCGGCCTGAATGCGGGCCCGCTGGCCAAGCTGGGTAAACAGCGTACGCCATTGCGGCGAACGCGACAGCCCGTTGCGCTTCGAACGCCCCGTTCCGTTCCCTTCCGGCGTGAGCGAATCCCCGTTCGAAGGGCCGTCCAGAAAAGCCGTCAGCGACTCATCGACCGTTTCGTCGAAATCGTCATCGTCGTCATCGTCGTCGTCCTCGGCGGCGAAGAGGTCGGTCTCCGAAAGCAGGCGAAAGGGATGCTCTTCCTCGATGTCGGGAAATTCATTCTGCTGTTCGGCAACGAGAATGGTCGCCCAGATGTGCTTACAGAAATTTCCTTCTTCGTAATGCGGGCACGTACAGGACGCCACCAGCGCGTCTTCGTCGCAAAGCAACTCGACCCGGTAGGTAATGCTGCCCTTTACGTTGGCTTCGACGAACCCGTTGCGGGTCTGGACGATCTTCACCGCCGCGTTCGTCAGATAGCTGCGGCCCCGCAGGCGGACCTCTTCTTCAAAAAGATGTGCGATTTTTTCCGAAACGTTCATTTCT
>JAAFHI010000139.1 GCA_013298335.1 Actinomycetota bacterium | reverse complement strand
CCTTCGAGCGCGGCGTTGGCGCGGGCGCAGAGGTTGGCGAACAGTTCGCCGCGGTGGCCGGGAATGCCGAGTTCGACGGCGCGCTGGCAGATCTGGGTCAGAAATTCGGGCGCGATTTCGACCTGTGGCAGCCGCTTTTTCGCGGCGACGATCAGCCCGCGCAGGGCGGCGGTTTCGTCGTCATAGAGCGTGTGAAACGCCGCCGGGTCGCGTTCGAAAGCGTAGACCGTTTCCAGAACCTGCTGCCGCATTTCGAATTCGGGGCGGCGCGGCGCGGCGACAATCAGGCCGAGCCGGTCGAGAACGTGCCATCGGACGCCGCCGTCTTCCGGGTTGAAGGCGGCGATGAGGGAGAAATCAGCCGACTGTTCGAGCGAGATGCCGTCGCGCTCGATCCGCAGGCGTCCGTCGGAGAGGCAGGAAAGCAGGGCGTTTTCGACGTGGCTCGGCAGCAGGTTGAGGTTGTCGGCGAAGACGAATCCGCCGTCGGCCTGCGCGAGCAGTCCGGTCTGGAAGCGGCGCGCGCCGTTCGTGACCGCCGATTCGATGTCGATGCCGCCGAAGAGCCGGTCCTCGCTGATGTTCGAGGGCAGGACGTAGAACGGTGCGTGATCCTTGCCGGTGGCGTCCGAAACGAGCGCGGCGAACGACCGGGCGAGCGTCGATTTCGCGCTCCCGATGGGCGCGGCAAAGGCGATTCCGCGCAGGCGCGGTTCGATGGCGAGCAAAAGGAGCGCGCGTTTGACCGTCGGATGGCCGACGACCGCCGCGAAGGGCAGGGAGGAAGCGAGGGAAACGGTCACGGGGTGCGGTGATGGCGGATGGATTCAGGATGAGTGGCCGGGGTTAGTCATTAGTAGTCAGCGGTTAGTAGTTAGTGAAGAGATGAAATAAATTGAGGCCGGTCAGCACATTTCACTGACTGTACTAACTGCTAACTGCTAACTGCTAACTGCTAACTGCTAACTGCTAACCACTCCCTCGAATCTATTTCCCGCCGGAAGCCGGGTCAAACCGGGATTTCTCCATCCGGCGGTTTCCGGGAGGTCGTGACGGGCCGCGAGGATTCGCTTTTCGGCATATTGAAGAGATTATTGATTTTTAAACAAGGGAAGTGCTTGTATGGACTCGCACGTTTCACAATTCACCATTTCAGGACAACACGGCGCGTTCCCATGTACCGCACCCTCGCGTCCGGACTGTTCTATTCAACACCAGGAGACGATATGAAGAAGTTTTTGTTGACCCTCACGCTGACGGCGGCCGTCGGATTCTCGATGGCCTGTAACGAAGAAAAGCCCGCCGAACCGGCCAAGCCCGCCGAACCGGCGAAGACCGCGACGCCGACGCCGACCGCGACGCCCACCGCCGGTGGTGATACCAAGATCGGTATTCCCGAGTGTGACGAATATCTCGCGGCCTATGAAAAGTGCCTCGACAACCCGAAGGTTCCGGCCGCGGCCAAGACGACGATGAAGACGTCTCTCGAAACAACCCGCAAGTCGTGGAAGGATGCCCTCGATAAAGTGAAGGCAACCCCCGGTGCGAGTGCCGATGCCGTCAAGAAGGCGACTACCGATGCCTGCAAGCAGGCTGCCACCGCCCTCAAGGCAAACAATCTCTGCAAGTAGTCTTTTTCCCGGCACTTGAGCCGTAAAAAAAGAGCGCCGGACACCAGCAGCGGGTGTCCGGCGCTCTTTTTTGTGAATGCTGTCATTCCACGTCGGATGTGTCTTTCTCGTACGCCACGCCATCGGGTTTGATTTCGCCGTTTTTCAGGATTCTCGCGATGAAGGGTGGTTCGTGTTCACCGATGAAGGCGAGAATTTTTGGAAGCGCACGGGTGAAGGTTTCAGCGATATCGTTTCCGGAGAGATTTCCGGCAACCAGTACGAAGGCGCGGACGCGGGCGTTGATGAGCGCTTCCCGTTCAATCGAGCGATAGCGGATGCGTTTGTCCTTGGTGAGAACGACCCATCCCTTTTCGCCGACCGTCGTGAGCCAGTCTTCGTCTCTGGTGTCATGGACGAAGAAATCACGGTGACGGTGGACGACAACACCGTGCGCGCGGAGCGCTTCCGTCAGTTTTTCCCCGTCAAGGGACCGGTCAAGGAAGATCGGAGGGCTTTCAGGCGGCGCGTTGTTCACAGCGGATGGCTTCTTCGGCTTCTTCCTGGGTACATCCATAGTCGAGCGTGATTTCCGCGACGGAATCGCCCGCGAAATATCGTTCCGCTATGGTTTCGGTCGGCGTGCCGGTACTTTTGACGAATGGGCGTCCGAAAGAAATCAGGGGGTCGACCACGATCAGGCGACGTTTGATTCCGGCGTCGATGTTGTTCGGCGTCGTGAGGGGGAAAAGTCGAATTGCTTCACCGAGGCGGTTGCGCTCGATACGGCGCAAATAGTTTCCAAGGACTTCGCGGATTGCGATTTGCCCGCCGCGCGAGGTGTTGACGAGGTCGCCGAAAATATCGACGAACAGGTCGAGGCCGTCCGTTTGAAAGTCGTGGTCGGCGAGCGGATTGGCGGATGGGACCCGGTTCTTCAAATAATCCAGCGATTTCCTGACCTTCGGCAGGGAAATCTGATGTTCGCGCCGAATTGCCGACAGGACGTATGCCTCGACCAGATTCACGAACGAAAGCGATGCGTTGCCGTCCGGCGTTTCGACCAGGGGGAGTGTGCGCCGGAGGTGACCGGCGGCTTTGTACGGCCTTCCGAAAACCCAGCTTCTCAGCGTTCCGGCGGGAATTTTAAGGATGCGGGCGGCGTCCTGAATCGTGTAGGCGGGAATCTGGCGTGGGTCCTTGCCGCCGTAAATGATGGATTGATTGGTCATATCAAGGTTCCTCCTTTCGTCGAATGCGCTCAGGGGATTGCACAATACTTCCACGGGGCGAAGTTCATCAACCGGAGGATCGGCGTCCGGTCGCCGAATTCGATGACGTTGAGGCAGGCGTGATCCTGGTCGAGCCGGACGATGTGCGTGTCGTCGAGGCCGAGCGACCAGCCGAGAATCACGCGGTTGACGCCGGAGTGCAGCACCATCCCGACGGTTTCGCCCGGATGGCGCGCGAGCAGCCGTTCGACGGCGGGAATCACGCGGCCCTTGACGTCGATGTAGTTCTCGCCGTTCGGAAACCGGCAGGTCGCCGGATCGGCGCGCCACGCGGCGAAGGTTTCCGGGAAACGGAAGGGAATTTCCTCCACAAGACAGCCTTCCATCTCGCCGAAGTTGATTTCCTTCAGGTCCGGGACGACTTCCGGCGTGAGCAGGTGCGGTTCGGAGACGATGGCCGCCGTTTCGCGCGACCGGTCGAGGTCGCTGCAATAGAGGGCGTCGAGGCGGCGGGTGGCGAGATGGTCGGCGAGGCGGTGGGCCTGGGCGCGGCCCGCGTCCGAGAGGGGAAGGTCGGTCCAGCCATGCGTCCGGACCTGGGTTCCGTCGGTCGTCTGGCCGTGCCGGATCAGGAGCAGTGTGGTCGGCGGCATCGGGAAGCTCGTTCGGTGAAGGGATGTGGATGGCGGGCGAAGCTACCTTTCACGGTCGCGTGACGCAACCCGCCTTTCCCGTCGTCAATCACCGGATTCGGTTTCGACCCCGATGACCTGGGCAAGCGTGATTTCCAGGTCCTCGAACAGATAGGGCTTGTTGAGGCGTGCCGCGAATCCGAAATCCGCGAACCGTTGCAGCACGTCTCCCTCGGCGTAGCCGCTGCACATGATGGCCTTGACGAAGGGATCGAAGGCCCGCAGTTTCGTCATGGCCTCGACGCCGCCCATGCCGCCGACCACGGTGAGATCGAGGATGACGGCGGCGAAGGGATAGCCCATGACCCAGCCCCGGATGTAGTGGACGAGCGCGTCCTCGCCGTTGGTGGCCCGTTCGGTCGCGAACCCCAGCCCTTCGAGCATTTCGCAGGCCATTTCGAGAATCGCCGTCTCGTCGTCCATCACGAGAATTCGCAGCGGGCGTCCGGTGGCCTCGTCGAGTGTCTTCGGTCGGGCGGTCGGCGGGAGTTCGAGCGGGTCCTCGTCCCCCTCTCCGCGGGCCGGCAGATAGATGAAGAAGGTCGTTCCGGCGCCCGGTTCCGACTGGACGCTGATGTGCCCGCCGTTGCGGCGGATGACCGAGAAGGTGACCGCCAGTCCGAGGCCGGAACCGCTCTCCTTGGTCGTGAAGTAGGGATCGAACACCCGGTCGAGGTATTCGGGCGGAATGCCGCAGCCGGTGTCGCGTACCGTCACCCGAACGTAATCGCCGGCTTCCAGCGGAATGGGCGAACTCTCTCCGACGCGGATGTTTTCGGCGCGAACCGACAGGGTGCCGCCGGCGCTCATGGCTTCGCGGGCGTTGACGGCCAGGTTCTGGAGCGCCTGGGTGATCTGGCCTTCATCCACGAGGACTTCCCAGAGATTTTTCGGGAGGCTGATTTCGTTCGCGATGTTCGAGCCGTGCAGGACGAACGTCATCGAGTCTTCGACGAGTTCCGGCAAGCCCACCCGGGTGCGCCGGGGTTCGCCGCCCTTGGCGAAGGTGAGCAGTTCGCGCGCGAGTCGCGACGCGCGCTGCCCGGCTTTCTCGATCCGGTTGAGTTTTTCCCGCAAGCTGCTTCCATCCGGGGCATGCCGTTTCATCAGTTCGACATTGCCGCAGATCGCCATCAGCAGGTTGTTGAAGTCGTGAGCGATGCCGCCCGCGAGGACGCCGAGGGATTCGAGGCGGCTGATTTTCAGCCGTTCTTCCTCGCGCTGCTTCAGGTCGGTCATGTCGAAATCGAGGCAGTAGACTTCCGGTCCGCGCGGCGTGTTGTGGAAGGAGTGCGAGGAATAGACCGTCACCGGCGAGCCGTCGCACCGGCGAACGACCATTTCGCTCGGTGGATCCACCATGTTTTCCTGAAACCACTTGTTCAGCAGGCCCGCCATTTCCGGTTTTTCCTCGTTGTTGCACATCAGGTCCTCAATCCGGCGACCGAGCGCCTGGTCCCTGCTGTATCCGTAAATCTTTTCACAGGAATCGTTCCAGAAGGTCACTTCATGCCGTTCGTTGAATCCGAGGATGCCGAATTGGGGCAACTGTTCAAACAGCCCCCGGTAGCGGCGTTCGTTTTCCTCGATCATGGTCTGGAAACGCCGCCGTTCGGTGATGTCGCGCTGCACCGATACCCAGTGGGTGAAATGGCCGGTTTCATCGGCGACCGGGGCGATGTTCAACTGCGCCCAGAATTCAGTGCCGTCCTTGCGGTAGTTGAGAACTTCGGCTTCCACCGGTTCCCAGGCTTCGAGGGCCCGGCGAACGCCGTCGAGCGCGGTCCGGTCGGATTTCGGTCCCTGAAGCATGCGGGGGGTGTTGCCGATGGCTTCTTCCACCGTGTATCCGGTCTGGCGGGTGAACTGGCTGTTGACGTAGACGATTTGCGGGCCGGGCGATCCGAATGGCTCGGCCTGGGTGATGATGACCACGTCGCGCGATTGTTCGATGGCTTTTTCGAGGAGGCGCAACCGCTCATTCTGCCGGATCCGGTCGGTGATGTCGTGAAAACGGCAGTAGTGTGCGCCGTTTCCGATGCGGTGGAGGGAATAGGCGAAGCATCGCTCGCCCTCCGGTCCGGCATGCCGCCACAGGCCCGAGCGTTGTTCGAGGGGGATGGCTTCCGTGACCGGGAACCCGACGCCCAGTTCGGGGAACACCACGTCGAAGCGTTTCCCGGTGAGTTCCGTCGCCGGTAGGCCGAAAATGTCGCACACGAAGCGATTGGCCCGTTCGATGTGCCCCTGTTCGTCAAGAATGACGACACCATTGTCGTATCCGTCGAAGATCGTCCGCCACCGCTCGATGTTCAGCCGTAGGCGGGCATTCTCATCACGCAGAACGTCGAGTTCGCATTCAAGGTCGTTGGTATCGGTCCAGCCCATGGGAAGACCTTCTCGAAACTGGAGATGATGGGGCTGAGATGAGGCGGGAGCAGTGAGGAGCCGTCCCCGGTTTGGAGAATCACAGAAAATTTACGGACGCGCAAGACGGGGCGTGAGTTTGGGACACATTTTCTTGGTCATGTTGTGACGCGCTGCGTTAATTCACGCTTGCCGAAAGAAAGGTCGCCACCTATACTCGGACGATATGTGGTACTCTTTCCAGTTTCGATTTTTGATTTTCGATTTTTGAGCGCCACGCTCGGAATCGAATCTTCAATCGAAAATCTTCAATCGAAATCCGCCTGGGGTTTTTCGCAATGCTTTCTTCCTTACTCTCGCGGGTGGTTTCGGCCATCGGTGATCCGACCGCGCCGCCGCTCCCCGAGCATTTTCTGCCGGGCCTGAAACGCTTCGCCGACTCGAACAACATCAGCTACCTCTACACGCTGGACGGCTTCGACTGGACGATCTTCATCCTCTACTTCGGGTTGCTGACGATTCTGGCGATCTACGGGGCCTACCGGCTCCGCATCACCTGGCTGTTCGTCCGCTATCACCGCTTCCGCCCGAAGCCGACCGCGTTCTATTCGGAAGAACAACTGCCGTCGATTACGGTGCAGTTGCCGCTGTTCAACGAAATGTACGTGGTGGAACGCCTGCTCGAAGCCTGCGTCAACTTCGACTATCCGAAGGACCGGCTCGAAATCCAGGTGCTTGACGATTCGACCGACGAAACGACCGACATTGCGCGGGCGGCGGTCGAACGCTACGCCGCGCAGGGCATCGACATCGTCTACATCCACCGCACCGACCGCACCGGCTTCAAGGCGGGCGCGCTCGGCGAAGGTCTGAAGGTCGCGAAAGGGAAGTTCATCGCGATTTTCGACGCCGACTTCCGGCCCCGCCCCGACTGCCTGCGCAAGATGGTCCACTACTTCAACGAAGACCGCGTCGGCGTGGTGCAGTTCCGCTGGAGCCACCTCAACGGCGACTACAACCTGCTGACCAAGGTGCAGAGCGTGATGCTCGACGGGCATTTCATCATCGAGCACACGGCGCGTCACCGCAGCGGCGGGTTCTTCAACTTCAATGGAACGGCGGGCATCTGGCGGCGCGAGGCCATCGAGAATTCGGGCGGATGGCAGGCCGACACGCTCGCGGAAGACACCGACCTGAGCTACCGCGCGCAGTTGCTCGGATGGAAATTCGTCTACGTCATGGATGAGGACGTCCCCGCCGAACTGCCCGTCGACATCAACGCCTTCAAGGTCCAGCAGCGGCGCTGGGCGAAGGGCTACACGCAGGTCGCGCTCAAGGTCTTCCCCCGCATCGGCGGGCTGAACCTGCCGCTCCACTCGAAGGTCGAGATGTTTTTCCATCTGTCGGGGAACCTGATTTACCCGCTGATGATCATCTTCCACCTGCTGCACTTCCCGATTCTCATCGTGCGATTCAACCAGGGGCTTTTCCAGTTGATGCTGCTCGACGTACCGTTCCTGTTCCTCTCGACCTTCTCGGTCACGTCCTACTACGTCATCTCGCTCAAGGAAATTCACGGACG
>JAAFHI010000143.1 GCA_013298335.1 Actinomycetota bacterium | reverse complement strand
CCCAAATTCATAATTCATAATTCATAACTCATCATTCTCCGCCCATTCCCCATCCCCCATGCCCCAATGAACATTCCCGAAAAACTCGTCACCGCCGCCCCGTCTCCGCAAACCGCCCTCGACATCTTCCGGGACGAATGGGTGTCGGCGATGCCCGAAGGATTCGGACGCTGGAAGGCGGGCGCGGTCCCGCTCTTCAGCGACGCCCGCATCCAGTGGCTGTCGGAACTGATGGTGAACGTTTCCGGACGCAGCGTCCTGGAACTCGGCCCGCTCGAAGCCGGCCACGCCTACATGCTCGAAAAGCTCGGCGCCTCCCGCGTCGTGTCCATCGAAGCCAATCCGCGCTCCTATCTGAAATGTCTGGTGATGAAAGAGGTCCTGGACATGAAGCGGGTCCGGTTTCTCTGCGGCAACTTCGTCGAGTTCCTTCACGAAACCGAGGAGAAATTCGACCTCTGCGTGGCGAGCGGCGTGCTCTACCACATGCGGAATCCCGCCGAACTGCTCTCGCTGATCACCAGGGCGGCGGATCGCGTGCTGATCTGGACGCACTACTACGATGAAAAAGCCGTGCAGGCGCACCCGGACGTCGCCGCCAAATTCGGCGCCGGCTTCGAATACACCTTCGGCGGCTTCAAACACACGCTTCATCCCTACAGCTACGGCGCGACCGCCCCGTCCGAGAACTTCTTCTGCGACGGCAGCACCGATTACGGCTACTGGATGGAACGCGACGACATCCTCGAATTCCTGACCCGTCTCGGCTTCACGAAACAGCGCATCGGCTTCGAGGCCAAGAAACACCCGAACGGCCCGAGTTTCGCGGTCTTCGCGGAACGGTGACGCCGAGCCGCGCACGCGGTGAGGCCGCGATTTTTCGCCATGAGCGTGACCGTCACTGAAAGCGCGACCTTCCGCTACGACCCTCCCCGAGCGGCGCACGCCGCGCGGCGGGTCATCATCAAGCCCAATCTCGGCTACCCGGTCGGCCCGCCGGTGACGGTCAGCCTGCCGGTGCTGCGCGAGGTCATCGTGGGCGTCCGGCGGGTCGCGCCCGACGCGGAAATCATTGTACTGGAAGGGGTTTGCACCAAAACTACCTTCGCCGCCGTGATGGACACACTCGGCGTCACGGCGCTGCTGGCCGACCTCGCCGACCCCAAAGTCATCCTGCTCGACGCCGACCGCGAAGACGCCAAAACCTTCCCGAACACCTCCCGGGAAGTTCAACGCTTCACCGAAATGGACGCCCCGGAACTGCTCGACGAGGTCGATTGCCGGATTTCCGTCGGCTGCCTCAAGCGGACCGCGCTCAAGGGCCGCCCGCTCATCAGTTCATCCATCAAGAATCTCTACGGCCTGTTCCCCCGCGAGCGGTACCGCGGACGCAGCCCCCACGCGCGCGGCCAGCTTCACGTGCCCGACGTCCAGCGGGTCATCGCCGACGTCTATTTCACCCTCGGCGTGAAATTCGACGGCGCGGTCGTGGACGCCGACCAAAAATTCATCAGCCGCGACTGGCAGCCCGACCTCGGCCACGCCGAACCGGTCGGGAAGGTCATCTTCGGCGACGACCTCGTCACGACGGATCGCCGCGCCTGCGAAATTGCCGACGAACCGATGTCCGACTACCTCGCCCTCATCGAACGCCTCCGGGGATGACGCCGTTTTCTCATCGCCTCGGCAAAACGCGATGTTTTTTCGCATGGGCTTCCCATAGCTTCGCCAAAGCGCTCCAGCTATGGGCTAATCTCTTGAAATACAATGATTTAAAGAATATAGCCCATAGCCGGACCGAAGGGAGGCTATGGGAAAACGATGTGCCACGAAGCGCAAAACCCCGCCCACATGAAGAAACGCGCGACGGTTTCCCGTCGCGCGTCGCCCTTCTCGGTTTGATTTTCGGGTTCCGGCGGTTCACTTCTTCGGCGAACTCAGCCATCCGATCGAAAATCGCGAATATTGGAATCCGTCACTGACGGACCGGCTTCTTTTTGCTCGCCGGAATTGCCTGCACCGTGCTCTTGCCGCCCGTCGGACGGGTTCGGCGCAGGACTTCGATGCGGACGGCCTGACGTCCGAAGCGTCGTGCCTCGGCCGTGGACGGCATGTAAATGTCGATGCGACGTCCCTTGATTTTTCCGCCCGTGTCTTTTACGTGGTAAATGCCGGTGTAGGAACCGGCGTGGAGTTTTACGACCGAGCCGAGCGGAAGCACGCGCGGATCAGCGGCGATGATGCCGCGCCGTACGTGTTCGCCCGATGCCGTACGCCCGTTGAGGCTGTAGGCCGTCGCAGTGTAATCCTGCGCCGGTACGGCCACTTCGAAAGCGTTTTGAACCGGAACATCCTCGGTCGCCAATGGCGATTTCGGGGTTTCGAGGGTCAGTTCTTTGGATGGTTCGGGATTCACCTGCTTCGGTGTTTGGGGTCTTCCGGCGGCGACGGGCGAACCATTCTGGGCATTGACGGCAACGCTGCCGAAAAAGGCCAGAACGGCGGAAAAAATAATGAGAAAGGGACGAACAACCGACTTCAATGTGCCCTTCCGCCCTGCCGGAGCGCCTTTTGCACGTAAGCTCATGCAGTGTCCTCCAAGGTTGGAATGCAACCTCCCTCCCTCGATGAGAAAGGGGGATTGTTCAAAAAATCACGCTATTATAGCACTGGCTGTCAAATCGGCCCGGCGTGGATGGATTCCACGGGTTTTTCCAGCCCGGTTTCCCGTCCATCTTCCCAGCCTTCCCCGTCCACTCCGCCCACGGCGTTTTCCCGTGACGCGACGCAAAATACGGACGCGCGAATTTTATTAAATCCCCCGTTACATCGGCGTAATACCGGGCTGCTTTCCTGCACGTTTCGTTTTCCAGACTCGAAAATTCCAGCGTGAAAGGAAGTGTTTTCATGCCAAGCGTGAAACGTGCGATGGCGCGCCTCCGGGCGATGATGGTCTTCATGGGGGCGATGGGGCTGATGATCGCGGCCAGCGCCGGGACGGTCCTCGGACAGTCCGAATCAGGTAGCGCGGCCATTGAAGGCGTGGTCAAGGACCAGAGCGGCGCGGCGGTCGCGGGCGCGACGGTCACGATCAAAAGCCGGGAGACGGGCTACGTCCGAACCGTGACGACCGACCAGACGGGCCGGTACTTCGCCGGGGTGATGCCGGTCGGGACCTATGAACTGGAAGCCGCTGCCCAGAATTTCAAACCCGGCAAGCGGCTGGCCAAACTGACGGTCGGCAATACCGAACGGACCGACATCGCGATGGAAGTCGAGGATGTGTCGGAAGTCGTCGAGGTTTCCGCCGAACAGGGTGGCATCGACGCGCAGGAATCCGCCTCCGGTTTGAACATCAGCGAACGGGCCATCAAGGATCTGCCGGTTCGCGGTCGCAACTTCGCCGAGTTCTTCCAGTTGCAGCCCGCCATCTCGCAGGAACAGGACCGCGGCGGTCTGGTCGTGGCCGGTCAGCGCTCAATCAACTCCAATGTCGCGGTCGATGGAGCCGATTTCAACGACCCGCTTCAGGGCAACCAACGCGGCGGCAACGAATCGGTCTTCTTCTTCCCGCAATCGGCCATCCGCGAATTTCAGGTCGTCCGGGCGGGCGCGAGCGCGGAAATCGGGCGGACCACCGCCGGTTTCCTCAATGTCGTGACCAAGGGCGGCACCAACGCGTTTCACGGCGAAGCCTTCTACTTCAATCGCAACAAGCATCTGACCTCGCCCGACGCCTTCGGACGCAGTCTCGACAACCGCCAGAACCAGTTCGGCGGCAGCATCGGCGGACCGATCGTGAAGAACCGCGCGTTCTTCTTCGTCGCGGCGGAGCAGAATTTCCTGCGGGTGCCATTCGTGGTCGGCTTTCTGACCCCGACCGGCCAGACCCTCCCGGCGGACCTCGTCGCGCTTCAGGGCGAACGGGCCGGGACGAACAACCCGACGGCGATTTTCGCCCGGACCGACTTCCAGTTGACCCAGAACAACACGCTCAACGTGCAGTACAACTTCACCCGCCTGCGAGGCGACAACTTCGACTTCGAGCAGGCCCGGCAGGATCGGGCGGAAACGGTCAACTACGCCCGCCAAAATTCCAGCAACGGACTCAAGGCGGCGCTCGTGACGGTGCTCAATTCCCGGTTCGTGAATGAAGTCCGCGGCCAGTTCGCCAACGACAACCGCGACGAAACGCCCAATTCAAACAGTCCGCAGATTGATATCTCGGGCGTCGGGGTCATCGGCGGCGACAACGCCCGCCCCCGCACCTTCCGGACGACCAAATTCCAGGTGACCGACAACGTCAGCTTCACCGGCGGACGCCACCAGCTCCGGTTCGGGTTCGACCTCAACATCAACCGGGTGAAACAGCAGCGGGCGGCGGGAATTCAGGGCCGCTACGGCTTCACCGGCGGATCGGCCCTTCCCAACTACATTGCAACGGTCGGTGGCAGCACGAGCGGGGCCAACCGCCGCTTCCGCGGCTTCCTCATCGGGACGGTGACCGGCGACCCGGCGACCTTCGAAGGCACGCAGCAGGAAATCTCGGTCTTCGTGAACGACAAAATCCGGATCAACAACCGCCTCACGCTCACGGCGGGTCTGCGGTGGGAAGGCCAGTTCAACCCGCAGCCGGTTTCGCCGAATCCCGACATCGCGGTCACGCAGCGGATTCCGAACGACCTCGAACAGTGGCAACCACGCCTCGGCCTCGCGTGGGACGTGACCGGCAAGGGCACGACCGTCGTGCGCGCCACCGCCGGGCTGTTTTCCGCCCGGACGCCCGCGACGCTCTTCCAGCGCGTGACGACCGAAAACGGCCTCGGCCTGCTCGGATTCTCGCTCGACAGCAACCAGTTGTCGTCGAGCGGCACCCGCTCGCGCGCGAACTTCATCACCTCGCTGATTTCGACGGTCGGATTTCCGAACATCATCACGAACTTCAACGCGGACGGAAACGTCCTCCGGAACACGGTTTCCGCCGGAAACGACTTCCGCCTGCTGGATTTCCCGCAGCGGGTTTACGGTTTTGCCCCCGATTTCCAGAATCCGCGCTCGTTCCAGACCTCGCTGACCATCGAACACCAGCTTTCGAAAAACTGGTCGGTGACGGTCGGGTTCATCCGCAACTCGACGTGGGACTTGCAGCGGCGCGTGAACCGCAACCTGCCCGCGCCGGGAACGCCGGGCTACATCGTGAACGGCACGTCGGGCTACGTGTTCTTCGACATCGCCCAGCGTCCGATCCAGATCGTCAACGGACGCAACTACGGTCCGATTCTGGTCAACGAATCGTCGGCTCACTCTTCTTATAATGGGGGAACGCTGACGGTGACCCGCCGCTACGCGAACCGGTTTCAGGTCCAGGCGAATTACACCTTCGCCAAAAACATCGACGACGACTCGAACGAGCGGAATTTCAGCCAGGAATTTTCCCTCAACCCGTTCGATCTGCGGTCCGAGCGCGGGCCGTCCAAGCAGGACATCCGCCACAACTTCAACTTCAGCGGACTGGTCGATCTGCCCTACGGGTTTATCGTGAGCGCGATCATCACGACCCGGTCGGGCCTGCCCTACAACGCGATTTTCGGCGACGACATCAACAACGACGGAAACGACAACGACCGGGCCATCATCAACGGCACGGTCGTCGGACGGAACAGCTTCCGCCAGCCCTCATCGTTCAATCTCGACATGCGGGTGGTGAAAACCTTCAAACTCGGCGAATCGCGGCGGCTCGAACTGATGTTCGAGGCGTACAACATCACCCGCAACACCAATAAAAACTTCGGTGTGGACGGCATCGGCACCGTCGCCGGACCGCGTCCGACGGCGACCGGCGTCATCACGACCGACGCGCTCAACCAGAACGGCTTCAATGCGTTCAGCGCCCCCTCGACGGCGCGCTTCGGCGGCCCCCGCCAGGTCCAGCTCGGCGCGCGCTTCACTTTTTGAAAAAAGGTGTCGGGTTTCAGGTATCGGGTTTCAGGTTTTATCGCCTGAAACCCGATTTCTTTTGCCCTTGGACCGCGCGCACCCTGCGCGCTCCGGTTGGCTTGATTTCACTCAATTCCAATGTTGCCGGATGTCAGGACAGAAATTATAGTCGGGACATCTGAACCCGAAAAAATAGGGAGAAAACCAATGGGCGACCGAGCCAATGTTTTTGTCATCGACGATCTCAACGCGGACGAAACCCCGCGCGGTGTTTTCCTTTACGCACACTGGGGCGGGGAGGAACTGCCCCAAATCGTGCAACGTGCGTTCGCCCGTAAACAGAGATGGGATGACCCTCCCTATCTGGCTCGCATCATTTTTTGTGAGATGGTCCGTGGTTTTGAAGATGGCGAAACCGGCTTCGGGATTTCTTCCGTGATCGGCGATAACGAACACCTGATCATCACGGTTGATCCTGACGAGGAACGGATTTCGTTTTGCCATCCCGAACGGCTGTTTTCGGACGGCGTGGAAAAAAGCGCGGTCGCCTCGTGGAGTTTCGAGGAATACATCGCGCTTTCTCCGGAAGTTCTTGAGAAAGCTTGGTTCTCGGATACAGAGGCTGATGGAAACAGCGAAGAAGACGTGTAGAGAGGCATTCCGCCCCGATTTCCTGTAAAAAACTTCGGGACAACCTTTCTTTTCCGGCACACGTCCACCGAAAACCACGAACAAACGCGAGCGAAAAGTTTCCCCTTCGCTTCCTCCGCCGTTCCGTTTGCGGTAAAAACGATGAAACACTTCTAATCTGACTGCCGGAGGTCACCGACTCCATGTCTCGTCGCCTTTTCGCGCCGCTCGTCGCGGTTGCCCTTCTCGGCGGCACGGTCGCAACGTTGTCCGTTGCCGATTCGTCCGCCGTCCACGCCCAGGTTCAGCGCAAAGCCAGACTCGGGAAACTCTGTCCCAACCCGAACGCGGATTGCCATACCGCGGCCATCTTCGAACCCTACGACATGCCGTTTGAAGTCCCGGAAGACGGCGGCATTTTCGAATCCGAACCGTTTTTCGCGGTCGTGCTCAGAAGTTTCAAAGTCGCCGACGGTGACGACAAGAAGTTCATTCCGGAATCCGAGCGCCTGAAGGTTCAGGACATGTTCCCCGACCGGAAGGTGTTCGCCTCGCGCGCCTCGCCGGAGCCGGGGTCGGTTTTCTACGTCGATGTGCCCTACAACGTACGCTTTCTGGCCATCTACGGCGGCAAAACCCAGGCCGAGGCCAACGGCATCGCCGCCGAGGTCAAGTCGGGCGGGAAATACACCGGGGCCTACGTCAAGAAGATGCAGGTTTCGTTTAACGGAACCTAGGGAAGGGAGTCTGGGAGTCTCGGCGTCGGGAGTCTTGGAGTCAAAAACGGGGGATGGGGAATGGGGGATAGGGCATGGTGAAAACCGGCCCGCAAACCTCAAACCCATCCCCTTTTTCAGTTTTCCCGCCGTAATTACGCCTTCTTTCCATGCAG
>JAAFHI010000657.1 GCA_013298335.1 Actinomycetota bacterium | reverse complement strand
ATGCTGGTCGCCGGATGGTTCGTGGATGCTCAGGAACCCATCACGACCACCGACAGCGAGCCGGAGCCTGACCTTGTGGTCGTTCGGGGAAACCGTCGTGACTACAGCGACCGGCACCCCGGCCCCGGAGACATTGCCGTAATCGTTGAAGTCTCGGATTCAACGCTGGCACACGACCGTTCCATCAAGAAACGGCTTTACGCCCGAGCTGGTATTCCGGTCTATTGGATCGTCAATCTCATCGAGAACCGGATCGAGGTCTATTCACAGCCGACACTGTCTGATGGGGAGCCCGATTACGCACAACGCGATGACTTTTCGGCGGGCGACGAAATGGTGTTCGCGGTTGAAGGTCACACGCTGGGTACATTCGTCGTTTCGGAAATTCTTCCATAGACAGAAGTCTCACGCGCGACTACGGACGGAATTCCACGACCGTGACAGCCGCGGGCGACGTGATCGTTCTGAATTCGGCGAGCATGAAGTTGAGCGCTTTTGACTGATTCATGCCGCCCGAACCCGCGCCAATGACGGGAAACGCCACCGAAGCGAAGCCGTGTTGCGCCACGAGGTTCATGGCGTTGCGGACCGAGTCGCGCACCGATTTTTCCGATGCCCACCACACCAGATTGATGCCGGCCACATGAATGATGCCGCGCTGGGGCAGGCGTCCGGCGGAAGTCAGCACCGCGCCACCCAACGGAATCGGGCCGAGTTTCCCCAATTCCTGAAACGGGGCGTTCCCGGCGCGGCGCTTGATGGCCCCCGAAACGCCCTGTGGCAGCAGCAGCCACCACGGAATGACGTTGCGGTTCCACGCATTGACGATGACCTCGACCGGTTGATTGAGCAGGTCACCGGTGATGACTTCGACGACCATCGGCGGATTCCCCATCTGATTCGGATTTCCCGAATATAGAACGAACCTGAGGCGCAATCCTAAACGCAAATGGTTCCGTCGCGCGTGCTGCAACGCGGAACTGCCCCGGCAGTGGAACTTCGTTTGACGTTCCCAACCGCATCCCGGATGCGTTATAAAAACGTATCCTCCCGAACACTTTTCAAACGTTGACGGACCTGCCAATGATTACCCCGAGACGCCCGATTCTGGTCTGCCTCACCCTCTGCCTGTTTCTGTTCGCGACGCCGGTTCTGACGCTGGCCGACGACTTCCGCAATGAAGTCATCTACCAGATTGTCACCGACCGCTTCTTCGACGGCGACGCGACAAACAACGACCCCGCCCAGAGTTTCGGGCTGTATGATCCGAACCGCCTCGATTTCCGGAAGTACTGGGGCGGTGATTTCGCGGGCGTCACGCAGAAGATTCCCTACCTGCGCGACATGGGCGTGACGGCCATCTGGATTTCGCCGCCGCTCGACAATTCGAATGTGCAGTACGGTTTCGGCACCGGCTACCACGGCTACTGGACACGCGACTTCAAGCGAATTGAAGAACACTTCGGCGACGAAAACCAGACGTGGGACGCATTTGACGCGATGGTCACGGCGGCCCATGCCGCGGGCATCAAGGTGATCGTGGATTTCGTCCCCAACCACACCTCGCCCGGCAACGTCGGCGAGTTCGGCGCGCTCTACAATGACGGCGCGTTCGTCGCCAGCCGCACCAACGACCCGAACGGCTACTTCCGCAACACGCCGAACATCAGCAACTTCAACGACCGGTATCAGATTCAATACTACACGCTGCTCGATCTGGCTGACCTCAACAGCGAAAACGGCGCGGTGGACGCCTATCTCAAGGGTTCGATGCAGCAACTGCTCTTGCACAACGTGGACGGCTTCCGCGTGGACGCCATCAAACATCTGACGTGGGGCTGGGAACACAGTCTCGTCAACGACGCCCACACGACGCGCGACATGTTCATTTTCGGTGAATGGTTTCAGGGCAGCGTCAACGACTCAACCTATCCAAATAGCGTGGATTTCGGAAACCGGAGCGGCATGTCGCAACTCGACTTTCCACATGCGCTAAGCATTCTCAACACCTTTACGAGTTCGGGAACGTTTCTCCAGCTTGACGCCGTGCGAACGCGCATCGACAGCGATTTCAAGTACAACCAGGACCTCGTGACCTTTATCGACAATCACGACATCCCCCGATTTCTGAACCGGACATCGAATATCGACCGGCTGCATCAGGCGCTGGCATACCTTTTGACCATGCGCGGCGTGCCCTGCATTTACTATGGGACCGAGCAATATCTGTTCAATCCGACCAATGGCGGCGAAGACCCGTTCAATCGGTCCATGATGCCGGGCTTCTCGACCACGACCACCGCTTACCAGACCATCCAGAGACTCGCAACGCTGCGGAAAAACAATTTCGCGCTCGGCTACGGCACGACGACCGTGCGCTCGGTCGGCAACGACGTTTATGTTTATGAGCGGAAATTCTTCGGCAACACCGTGCTGGTCGCCATCAACAAGAACGACACCACGGCTTCCGCGCTGACGAATCTGACGACCGCGCTGCCCGCCGGAAACTACACCGACTACCTGACCGGCCAACTCAACGGGGTTCCGCTCGTGGTCGCGTCGGGGACTGGCGGCAACAACACCATCGCGGCGCTGACGCTTCCGGCGAAGTCGGTCTCGGTCTGGCAGATTGCCGAGAGTGCCGGCGCGACGCCGCAACTCGGCAACGTCGGCCCGACGCGCGCGCAGGCAGGCGTGAAGATCACCGTCGGCGGACGCAACTTCGGCGCGACGCAGGGCGCGGTCCGCGTGGGTGAAGTCGCCGCGAACATCGTTTCGTGGAGCGACACGAAAATCACGCTCACCGTTCCGAACCTGCCGAGCGGCGATTATCCGGTCAGGGTCGTCCGCTCCAACGGCAACCGCTCGAATGAAGGATCGTTCACGATTCTCGGCGCGAAACTGATTCCGGTGACCTTTACCGTCAACAACGCCGACCCGACCCAGATCGGCGATGAAATCTACGTCGTGGGCGAAGGCGTCGAACTCGGTAACTGGGCCTATTCCCCGACCACGGCCATCGGCCCGATGAACACGCCCAACTACCCGAACTGGTTCATCACGACGAGCGTACCGGCGGGCAAGACCATCCGGTTCAAGTTCATCAAGATTAAAAGCAACGGCCAGATGCAGCAGGAAAGCGGCGACCCGCATGTCTACACGGTGCCCGCGAGCGGCGTCGGGTCGGTCACCTTCAACTGGTCCTATCCGACGCAGGACGTCGTCATCGGCACGAGCGGGAATGGACCA
>JAAFHI010001003.1 GCA_013298335.1 Actinomycetota bacterium | reverse complement strand
CCGCGAATAGACCGCTTCGGCTTCGGCGCGCTTGCCCTGGGTTTCGTAAATCGAGGCTTTCGTCTTGAGGAAGTACTGGAGTTCCGCCGGGTACTTCGGTTGCAGTTCGTCGAGGGCGCGCAGGGCGTCCGCCGACTGGTTGCGGGCGATGAGCTGCTCGACGTACTGCTTGGGCAGCCGCGCGTCGTCGGGCGCGGTGGTCATCAGCGACTTGTAGAAGTTCGCCAGATCGAAGCCGGTCAGTTCATGGTCCTTCACCAGCGTTGCGATCTGCTGGTAGATGCCTTCACGCTCGTCGGGATAGGCGACCGGGGCAAGCTGTTGAAGCGTTTTGGCCTCGTCGGCATACATCGCGCGTCCGTGGTAGAACGCGGCGAGGCGCCGCAGGGCGTTCGGCGCGTTGTTGCGGATCGTCGCGTATTTCCGCATTTGCTCGACCGACGAATCGACGTTCGCCAGCTTTTCATCGAGGCTCGCGCCGTAGCGGAGCAGCCGGACGTCATCGGGGTACTTCGTCTGGAGCGCCGCAATCGCCGTCTTCGCATCGGTGAAGGGGCGCGGCACCAGCGACGTCGCGCCGAAGAATTCCTCGTTGGTGTAAAGCGCCTCGCGCAGTTCGGCGGGCGTCGCGCGGCCCGGGTCCGGCGCGGCCTTCGGGAGCGTCCGGGTTTCGGTGGGGCGTCCGGGCGGGGCCGGTTTCGCGCCCTGCGTCGCGGGGCGCTTTTTCTGCTTCGTCTGGCGCGAAGTGGCCGAAACCGTCGGCAGTGAAACCGCAAATGAAACCGCGAGCAATCCGATGAGCGAGCGTGAAAAAATTCTCATGGCGACAATCGTGGACGTTTGAAATGATGTGGTGAATTCGCCGCAAACAATACACCGGACGGACGTTTTTCACCACTCCGACGCTTGAGATTTCGCAACCGCGGTTGAAAAAAATCGTATTGAAATCGGTTGACGGAAGACGCGCTTCCGGCACAGGGTAGTGATTGTCGGGCACAGACGATTTTTTCAAGGACCAAAACGATGTCGAACCGAATCATTTCAACGCTCAAATTCACGACCGTTTTCCTGCTGGCCGCCTCGCTCACCGCCTGCGGGTCGTGCTTTTCACGGCCCCAGCCGCAATACGTGCAGGTGCCGTCGCAGCCGAATACCAACGTGACCGCGACGAGCAATCTCGCCGGGCAGAATCTCGATCTTCAGGCCGTGATCGCGCTGGTCAAGCAGGCCAAGAACGGCGAGGACCTCGAACGGCTCATCAACCAGCCGAATTCGGTCAACAACCTCGACCTCGACGGCGATGGGCAGGTGGATTACATCCGGGTCGAAGAGTACCAGGGTGGAAATACCAAGAATTTTTCGCTGACGGCGCAGCTTCCGAGCGGACAGGTGCAGGAAGTCGCCCAGATTCAGATCGAACAGCAGCCAAACCAGCAGGCGGTGGTGCAGGTGCAGGGCAACCAGACGGTGTACGGGCCGAGCGTGTACTACACCTCGACGTTCCCGCTCGCTTCGGTCCTGTTCCTCGCGTGGGTCTTTTCTCCGCGCCCGGCGATCTTCATTTCGCCGTATCATTACGGGTACTACCCGTCTTATTACCGGGTGTACACGCCCGTCCCGGTCGCGACCTACCGCACGACCACTCGCACCTATACGCGAAACGTGACGACGCGGCAGGTTCAGCAGCCGGCGGTACGCTCGACCGCCGTTTCGCCCAACGCCAACCGCACGGCGAGCAATATCCGCGCCCCCGTCTACAATCCGAACGGAACGCAGCGCCAGTTCCAGAACCGCAACGACAACCGGCCCGTCGGATCGGGCGGTTTCGGTCGCGGTCCGGCGAGTCAGCGTCCGAGCACGCCGTCTTCGGCCCCGGCGAGTCGTCCGGCGTCGCCTCCGCCCGCCGCGCGGCCCGCTCCGCCCCCGCCGCGTCCGGCCCCGTCGCGTCCGTCGTTCAATTCCCGCGGGCGTCGGGGATAGTTTTTTGAACAAAATGGTAACTGTTCAGAGTCTCCCGCTTTAGCGGGAAAAAAGCGCGGCAGCCGGACATTTTCTGAGGAAAAATCAGACTTCGCCCATGACTTTTCGGGAAAGTAGGCGGAACAATGGTCGAATTTCCGAAATTCTCCCCGCTAAAGCGGGGGACTCTGAACAGTTACAAAAAATGGTAACGGCAGCCTGATCGTACGGGAGGGCTGTCTTC
>JAAFHI010000090.1 GCA_013298335.1 Actinomycetota bacterium | reverse complement strand
GGATTGGCGCGCTTGCGGCCCACCGGATGCGACATCTGGCGCGAGTTCTCGTCATACCACCCGAACTCGTTCAATAGATTTTTCCCTTCACCAAAGCAGAACTTGGACGTGGTCCCGGCGCGACAGGCGTATTCCCACTCCGCCTCGGAGGGCAGCCGGAAACGGAAGCCCTCGATCCGGCGGTTGAGCACGCCGATGTAGTCCTGCGCCATCACCCACGAGACGTTTTCGACGGGCCGTTCGGGATTCTTGAAGGAACTCGGATTGCTGCCCGCAATCGCCTTCCACTGGGCCTGCGTGACCGGATGCACCGCCATATAGAACCGGCGGTCGAACGTCACCCGGTGGATCGGCTTCTCGTTGTCGTAGTCAAGGCCGCCCATGTCGAACGATCCGGTCGGCATCAGGGCGAACTCCATCTTCACAGTGAGCGCGAGGTCGAGCGACAGCGTTTTGGGAAGATCGACGAAACTCGGCACCCGGATCGCGCCCCCGCCCATCGGCGGCGGCGGATTCCCCGTCAACGCCGCCGTCAGACTGGCCGGAGGGGACGGCACGCGCGGCGGGGGCGGAGGCGGAAGCGGCAACGCCGGGGCTGGCGAAAAGACCGGATGCCCGCCGGTGGAACGGTTCTTCTGCTCGGCCTTGGAATCATCGGCGAGCACCACCCGGAAACCGGTGTATCCGTTGCGGGTTTCCACCTTGGCGAAATTGCGGAACCCCGACCGGCAGCGGGCCGCCGTCTCGATCCAGGAACCGCCGCGAATGACCCGCCGCTTTTCGTTCCGGTCCTCCCACGCCGTCCCGTTGCCCGGCGCGCCGACGTAATTTTCGTGCCACGCGTCGAGGCACCACTCCCACACATTGCCGTGCAGGTCGAACAACCCGAAGGCGTTCGCCGCCCCGACCTGGCCGACCTCGATGGTCTCGCCGAGGTAACGGCCCTTCGGCCCCTGTTTATAAGGAAACGACCCGTCGAAATTGGCGATGTCGGACGTCAGCGTCTCGCCGAAGGCGAACGGCGTCTGGGTCCCGGCCCGGCAGGCGTATTCCCACTCGGCCTCGGTCGGCAGCCGGTAGGTCTTGCCAGTGTAGACCGACAGGCGGGCGCAGAACTCGACCGTGTCCTCCCACGAAACCTGTTCCACCGGACGGTTGTCGCCTCGCTTGAACGACGGCTCCGGCTTGAGTTCGCGCGCCACCACAGGCATCGCCGCCACCACCCGCCACTGAACCTGCGTGACGGGATACTTCCCGATGGAAAACGACGACAGCCGGACCTGATGGACCGGCTTCTCGGTGTCGGTTTCGATCGAACCCATCTGAAAGACGCCGCTCTGAATCGGAACCAGTTGAAGCCCGATGCCGCCGCCGAGGTCCTCGGTCTGGTGGTGGGCCTTGAGCGTCCGGAAATCCACGATGGTGCCCTTTTCGTCGAGCGTCACCGTGTCGAACTGGAACGGCTCCTTCCGCTCCTTCGCCACCACCGTCAGTTCTTCGAGCCGGATGTTCGCCAGCATCGAAAACTGCCCCGCCGGGAACTTTTCCAGATACGCCTCGAAGTTGCGCGGATTGTGGCTGTGCTTGACGGATTCCCAGAACGCGAGGTCGAGCGCGCCGATCGCCGCCGCTTCCGCCGCCGGAACGACGGTCGAGCGCGCGCCGATGGAAGCCATGCCGTTCAGTCCCATCGGGGCCATCGTCGACAGGGCCTCCGCTACCACCGCCGCCGGCAGGATGGTCGGCTCGTTCTCGAAGGTCGGCGATTCGCCGAACGCCTGCGTCACCTGATACGCCGGGGCATCGAGATCGGCCATCATTTCAAGGGCCGTCCGGTAGCGGTCGCGGACATACGGCTCAGTCGCCCGGCGAATCACCCGCTCCAGTCCCGGCGACACCTCGGGCGCATGGTCCTGCCAGCGAATGACCCCGCTGAGTTGATCCGACATCGTCTGCGGACTCCGTCCGGTCAGCATGTTGATGGCCGTCATCCCCAGACTGTAGAGATCGCTCGAAAACACGGGCTTCCCGGCGGCCTGCTCAAGCGCCATGAAGGCCGGCGTTCCGGCTACGATGGAACTCGTCCCGTCGCCCAGGCCGTCTCCCGAAACGACTTCCTTGACGATGCCGAAATCAATCAGCACCGGTGCGCGGTCCTCCGACCGGACCATGATGTTTTCAGGCTTGATGTCGCGGTGAATGATGCCTTTCGAATGAATGTAGGCGAGAATGCTCAAAAGGGTTTTCAGACTCGACCGCACCGCGGTTTCGTCCCAGCGCAGGTCGCGGGCGAGGGCCTGCTTGAGGGTGTGCCCGTCGATCCACTCCTGAACCAGATAGAACATGTCCTCTTCGGCGAAGTAGGCATAGAGTTTCGGCACCCCGCCCTTTGCTTCCTCGCTCAATTTTTCGAGCACCGCGGCTTCCCGCTCGAAACGCTCCTGGACGAACCGGTACTGTTTCGCGTCGGCGATGGGTTTGAGCTGTTTGAGAACACAGCACCGGCGTGACGGGAGGTCGAGGTCCTCGGCCACGAAGGTCTGGCCGAAGGCGCCGCCGCCGAGTTCCTGAAGAATGCGATACCGATTTCGGAGAATCATCGAGACGTACATCGAAACCGCCTCCAGCGTGAAAGGGATGGAACTTCGGCGCCGGTTTCGGGCCGCGTCCGAAACTGAAACGCCCGGATGCGCAAGGCTGACCGTGAAGCGGGAGATTTACTTTCCCGACTTCGGAAAGGCATTTTCATTCGGAGATTGGATTGTGCTGAACGAACCGGAGGGTATTCGGGATTTTTCCCTCCCCGTAGGGCATAAAGTGAGCCCGCCGGCACTTACTTTCGGCAGGGGGCCGAAAATCCCGGCGTCCCCGGATTTGGCGGGAACCTCGAACGGGATACACTCGTTCGGCAGTTCAATCCGTCAAAATTTCTTCCCCGCGCGACCGGTCATTCCCGACCGCCCATCCGCGTCGGGGCCCTTGTCGTGAACTCATCCTGATTTCGGAGAAACACTTCATGTTGAAACGCACCCTGCGTCATACGCTCCTGTCACGCTCGCTCGCGGTGCTGACCGTCGCCGGCTTTCTGACCGCCGGACTGCCCGCGCTCGCCCAGAATCCGACAACGGGCGGTTATCGCACGCCGCCGAAAGCCATCGCCGATCTGGTGGACGCCCCGGTCACCCCGTCGGTCAACGTCAGCCCGAAACGAAGCTGGCTGCTCCTGCTCGACCGACCGAGCCTGCCCCCCATTTCGGAAGTCGCCCAGCCGGAACTCCGCATCGCGGGCTTCCGCCTCAACCCCCGGACCAACGGTCCGAGCCAGGCGCCCTACTTTCTGAAAATGACGCTGATGCGTCTGTCCGACCGGACGAAAACCCCAGTCGCGGGCCTTCCCGCCGATGCCCGCATCGGCAACGTCCAGTGGGCGCCGGATGAAACATCCATCGCCTTCACCCTCACGACCGACCGTGGCATCGAACTCTGGATCGCCGACGTGGCCGGGGCCAGGGCGCGCCGCCTCGGCGACACGCTGATCAACGCGGCCTACGGTCGCGCCGTGGCGTGGCTCTCCGACAGCAAGACCCTGCTCTGCAAGACCGTTCCGGCCAACCGGCCCGCGCCGCCGGTTCCGCCGATCACCCCGTCCGGACCGGTCATTCAGGAAACGCGCGGCAAGGTTGCGCCGGTCCGCACCTATCAGGACCTGCTCAAGAACCAGAATGACGAAGCGCAGTTCGAGTACTACTGCACGTCGCAACTCGCCCGCGTCTCCACCGACGGCAAGGTGACGCCGGTCGGCGCGCCGGGCCTGATTTCCGGCGCCGCGCCCTCGCCGGACGGCACCTACATCCTCCTTCAGACCACGCACCGGCCCTTTTCCTATCTGCAACCGGCCAACCGGTTTCCGAACCGGGTCGAAATCCTCAAGGCCGACGGTTCGGTCGTGAAGCAGATCGCCGACAACCCGCTCATCGACAACATTCCGCCGTCGTTCGACGCCGTGCAGGACGGCCCGCGCGGCTTCCAGTGGCGCGCCGACGCCCCCGCGACGCTCGCCTGGGTCGAGGCGCTCGACGGCGGCAACCCGGCCAAACCCGCCGAATTCCGCGACCGCGCCGTGACGCTCGTCGCGCCGTTCACCGGCGAAGCGAAGCAACTGGTGGCGGTGAAAACCCGGTTCGCGGGCGTGTCGTGGCTCAACGACGACTTCGCCGTCGCGCAGGAATACTGGAACAAGACCAAGATGCAGCGGACGTGGGCCTTCGCGCCGGGCAAGCCCGAAGTCGCGCCGACGCTGCTGTTCGAAGGTTCGTCGGAAGACCGCTACAACGATCCCGGCGATTTCGTCGCGCGGTCATCCGCGATGGGAATGCCCGTACTGCTCTCTCCCGACAACGGGAAGACGCTGTATCTGACCGGTTCCGGCGCCTCCGCCGAGGGCGACCGTCCGTTTCTGGACCGCTTTGACGTGGCGACGAAAAAATCCGAGCGGCTGTGGCGTTCGGAAGCCCCCTACTACGAATCGCCGGTCGCGCTGCTCGACGACGCGGCGGCGCGCGTGCTCATCACCCGCGAGACCAAGACCGAGCCGGCCAACTTCTACCTTCATGACATGGCGAAGAAGGACAACCAGAAGCTGACCGAGTTCCAGCACCCGACGCCGCACCTGATCGGCATCCAGAAGGAACAGATTCGGTACAAGCGCGCCGACGGCGTCGAACTGACCGGCACGCTCTACCTCCCGCCGGGCTATGACGCGAAGAAGGACGGCCCGCTGCCGCTGATGATGTGGGCCTACCCGCAGGAGTTCAAAAGCGCCGCCGCCGCGAGCCAGGTCCAGGGTTCGCCCTACCAGTTCGTCCGCGTCGGCTTCTGGGGACCGGAATTCCTGCTCACGCAGGGCTACGCCGTGCTCGACGACCCTTCCTTCCCGATCATCGGCGAGGGCAGCAAGGAACCCAACGACACCTACATCGAACAACTCGTCTCGGATGCACAGGCGGCGATTGACGAGTGCGTCCGGCGGGGCGTCGCCGACCGCAACCGGGTCGCCATCGGCGGCCACTCCTACGGTGCGTTCATGACCGCGAACCTGCTCGCCCACTCGCGGCTGTTCAAGGCGGGTGTCGCGCGCAGCGGGGCCTACAACCGGACGCTCACGCCGTTCGGTTTCCAGTCCGAGGAACGGACCTTCTGGCAGGCGAAAGATATTTACCAGCGCATGTCGCCGTTCAACTACGCCGAACAGATCAAGGATTCGCTGCTCATCATCCACGGCGAAGCCGACGACAACTCCGGCACGTTCCCGATTCAGAGCGAACGGCTCTATCAGGCCGTAAAAGGACTCGGCGGCACCGCGCGCTACGTGGTGCTTCCCAACGAACGCCACGGCTACCGCAGCCGCGAATCCATCCTCCACATGCTTTTCGAGATGAATGCCTGGCTTGAGGAACATGTGAAAAACGCCAAGCCCGCCGCCAGCGCAGCGGCCAGCGGACAGCGGTAACCCGTTCCAGCCGCCAACCCCGAACGCGGGAAGCACCGTTTGAAATTCGAACCGGTGCTTCCCGCGTTTCCCGTTTCACCGCTCTTTCACCGCTCAAGGTTTGATTGTTTCGTCACCGCGCACTATCCCGACTGAAGAAAGACAACCGGCCCTGTGGCTTCCGTTTTCATCGCTGTATTTTTTCTCAAGGTCGGGTATCGTGTCCGCCAGCCTATCCAACTCAAACGTACCTTCCCGACCGATTGCTCTTCACATGAACGATTCGCGCCTCATTGAAGATTCCCCCCGGCGTGCGTGGCTTCCACCGGGTCGAATCTGGATCGCCGTCGCCATCGTCGCAACGTTGCATGCCCTTCCCTTCCTGGTTGCCGTTTTGGACAGTCCGACGAACGGGACTTTTCTGAAAATAGGCTACAACCGCGACGATACCGCGGCCTATCTGGCACTGGCGAATCACCCAGCCCAGTGGCCGTTCCTGCTTTTCGATCCGTTTACGACCGAACCCCAACAGGGCCGATTCATCATTCTCTTTCTCAGCCTGCTCGGGTGGCTGCACCGCATCACCGGGATCAGTCTCTTCACGCTTTTTGAAGTTTCGCGAATTCCGCTGCTGGCGGCTTTTACAGTTACCGTCTGGCAATTCCTCGGAGCTTTCGCCAAAGACCGGAACGTCCGGGTTGTTGCAACCTGGCTTGCGCTTCTGGCGGGCGGATTCGCGCCCTTCATGAATCTGCTCGCCCCGCTGTTCCGGGAGGACCTCCAGGCCCAGGTTCTACTTGGGAACGGAAATCTCCTGGGCTGGTCGGGGTTCAATGTCCTGCACAATCCCCTTTGGATTTGCGGATACATCTTTTTTCTTCTCTTTCTTCGTTTCACGCTCCAGCCCCGAAGCACGGGGATCCAACAGACCTCTTCAATCAGCGCGATTCTCATCCTGCTTTTTCTGAACCACCCCTACTCGGGCATCGCCGCCCTCGTCATCTATGGCATCTGGTATCTGGGGAGCCTCTGCTTTTCGGTATCGCCTGACCGCGAAGTGCTGAACCGATCCCTTCCAGGAATCGCCATCGCCATCCTTCTCATCGGGATCATCAGTCTGTGGCAGCGCGGCGACGCGGTTTTTGCATTCTGTTCCGGCGGGGTTTTCGGCCCCCAGGAAACCCCGGTTTTCTGGTATCCCGTCGCGTTTGGCGCGGTCGGAGTTGCAGCCGTGTTCGGAATCCGATACCTGATCACTCAAAAACGGCCCGAACTCGTTGCGCTTTCCGGCTGGATTATCGGCATTGCCCTGCTCCACAGTTCGCCGCTCCTGAATGGTTACCATTTCGTTCCATACCTTTTTCTTCCCGTCTGCATCCTCGCAGCCACGCCGCTGACCCACGCGCTTGAACAAACCCGCAGCCGTCCGGTACTCAAATTCGGGCTGCTGGCTTTTGTCTTCCTGCCGACGCTCTTTTCGGTTCTTGAAGCGGTGAACAATATCTACCGGGACAATGCCATTTCGACCGACACGGCCAAGGTTCTCGACTGGCTGAAAACGCGTCCAGCGGGAAATGTGCTGTGTCCACCGGCTCTTGGAGCCATCCTTCCCACGGTGACTGGTCACCGGGTCTGGTGCGGACAATGGTTTCTGACACCCCGCTTCAAATTCAAAGGCCCCCAATACCAGGCGTTTGCCTCGGGAAATGACACCGGGCTCAATGACCTCATCCGGGAGCAGTCCATCCGATATCTGGTTTTTCCAAACCAGAATGGTCGGTTCGACGCTGTCGAATTAAAAAAATCCGGGCTCAACGCAATCGCGTTCGGCTCCTACACCGTCATTGATCTGTCCCCCGGGCAACCACCTCGTTAGAACGGTTTTCAGTTGCGCGGGACCAGAAAAATGATGGCGATCTCCGCTTCCTGAAGTGCAACTTAAAAAAACCGGTTGTCGATCGGCGAGAAGGCCCTGACCGCAACCCACCGCCAATCTCCACCTGCTTTTTGAAATGAATTCCCGGCTTGAAGAACACATGAAAAACGCGAAGCCCGCCGCCAGCGCGGCCACCGACGGGAAGCAAACCGACGGGATTTCCTGAACGCGGAATGGATTGGGACGACAAACCCTGTTCATTCCGCGTTCGTGCGTTGGCGGATTACCGTGAACGCGAGTGTGAGTACCCGCCAGGTTTTTTATTGAGGGAAAAAGAGCGAGAGGAAGTTTTCAGGAAAGACTTTTTTCGTTCTCAGGACTCCGTTTTTCCATTCATTGACTTGACCCCAACGCTCCGCTAGTTTTTTGAAGCAAATTCCCTTTTTTTACAGTACGACTCAAAACACCGGGACTCTTTTTCTCACTCCATCCGGTTCATCCGGCTTTCGGGCCCGGGATCCATTCCCTGTTTTCCCCGACCACCTTCAGTCGTCCGCCGTCCGCAGATCCCCAATTCAGCAACTCCGTTTTCAGAGGCATCCCCCATGAAAAAAATTCCCCGTATTCGACTTGGTCTTTTATTGACCGTGATTTCCGGTCTGGCCGCCGTCTTCGCATTCGGCGCTTCACCATCGAACATCCGCGCGGTCAGCGCGCAGTCGGGGGCCGGCCATCCGCGGGCGCACAACCTCGCTTCCCAAACCCCGAATATCCCTCAACCGGACGCGGCGCGCGCGCCCGGCGACGCCCCAGCCGGGCAGGAGTCCGAAACCATCCGGCCGTTCACTGTTTTCGGGGTGACCAACACCAACGATTCCGGTACCGGATCGCTTCGGCAGGCACTGACGTCCGCCGTGGCCAGCGCCGGCCCCCACGTCATCGACGCGGGCGGCATTACCGGCACGATCAGCCTCCAATCCGCGTTACCGACCGTTACCAATACGAACATCACCATCAACGGCCCGACCAGCGGGACATTGACCATTACGCGCGGGGTTGGAACGGCATTTCGGATTTTTACGGTCACCAATGCGTCCGGGGCGGCGACGCTCACCCTGAACAACTTGACGTTGACCAACGGAAGCACCGGCGGGGCCGACAGCGGAGGAGGGATTCGGTCCGACAGTTCGACGCTCAATCTCAACTTCTGCACGATTTCCGGTTGCGTGGCCGAGAATGCGGGCGCGACCAAAAACGGCGGCGGACTTTTCGCTTCCGGTAACGGGACCACCGTCAATATCAATTTCTGCACGTTCTCCAACAACCAGTCCGACTCGGGCGGCGGCATCAGCGTCGGCGTTGGAACGGCGACGGGAACGGT
>JAAFHI010001082.1 GCA_013298335.1 Actinomycetota bacterium | reverse complement strand
GATACCTGAAACTCCAGGCCGGACTTTCTTACGGACTCTCCATTTCCGGCAGCCAGTCCTTCGAGGTCAGCGCGCTCAAACTCGCGCTGGATTATCAGTTACGCCTCATTGCTTCACTTTCCGTCGGCTACAGCCTCGCCGGGAACTTCAGCTTCGAAGCCCGACGCGGCCACGACTCGAATTGGGCGCGCGTCATCGTTCGGAAAAAACGCGACACGGAATTCAATTTTGCCTTTGATCTCTCGCTTGGCGCCGAGCTTGACCTGAAGGGACTCCCCGAATCACCGGACGCCTTCCTTGAGGCCCTGCTTGGAACAAACGTCAGGTCGGTCCTGAACGCGCTCGAATCGGCGCGCGAATACACCTCCTGGGATGCGCTCGAAGCCAAACTCAACGGACTTGTCGGCGACGCGCTCCAGGGACTGTCGGACAAATACATCGGCAAGGTGCTCAATAACGCAACGTTCCAGGAATTTCTGGCGGTCGTCCGGCAAGTCGTCGATGTATACGATACGGTCGATCAGAAAATCATCGATCTGTATTCCGATTTTCTCGGAAGCCTGCCCGAATTGAAGCGGGTGATTTCACTGCTCAAGGGAATTACCGACCGAAGCGCGTTTCGCGGGCTGAGCGACGACCCGACGTGGAAAATCGTCGAGCGGCTGGCTGAAGACAAGCTGTATGACATTCTATTGAACGACGAGGCGTTCCTGACCTTCAAGAAACTGGTTGAGGAAATCGACAGTTTCGTCAACGGCGCCGGGCCGGTCGCCGAGCATGTCCGAACACTCGTTCAGACCGTCAAGGAACGGCTCAAACTGGAATCCATCTTCGCCGAACTCAGGAAATACGACACGCCCGAGAAGCTGAAAAATCTGGTGGACAAGAAGCTTCAGGCACTGGTCGAGAAAATCATCGGCAAGGCATTCAAGGAAATCAAGGCAAGCGAATTCGGGGCCGTGGTAACGGAACTGAACGCCGCCCTGAACGCCGTCGAGGACTTCAAAAACCAATGGTACGCGAAATTATCCAAGGCCGCGCGGCAGTCCTTCGAATTTGACCTCAATTTCGCGTACACGCGCGCCACGGCGGATGAAGCGCTCCTCGACATCGAACTCGATTTATCGATTCCGGAGGGCCAAAGCCTGCTTGATCAAGCCCTCGCCGCGGACTTCTCAAACGTCATCAAGGGATACAACCGGCAATACGTCAGAATTCATCGGGGAATTCTGACGCATTCGCTCACCAGGAGCGCGCAACTCAAAATCAATGTTCTCGGATGGGAATACCGCGGGTTGTCGAAACTCGTCCAGAACTCGGCAATCGCGCTCGAAACCCACAATGGCGGCCTGGTCAATGTCTACACGCTTGAAACCCAGATCAACCAGTTGAAGGAACTCAAAAAAGGCGGGAAGCTCCGGGAATCCGTTCAATCAAACTTTTTGCTTCGGGCCATCGGAGAGGTTGTCAAACCGAGTTCGGCCTCCGGGTATGTCTTCGACGTGCTGCGCGCGATGTCGAGCCAATACGAGCTTCAGGTCAATGACCAATCGACCACATTTGACGAAATGCGGCTGTATCTTGAACTGGCGGAATTCCTCGGTCTCGTTCCGGATCGCGAACGCATGCTGACGCAACTTAAAAGCGAATTCCCGCGGGGACTCGGGAAAGTATCCGTCAAATACGTTGTACGATACGACGAAAACGCGATTCGTGGGGCCTTCACGTTTAAGGACGAAGAACTTCGCGGTCGGGTACGCATGGCCATGCGAAAATATATCGCCGCCAAATACACCGGCATGAAAACGGTCGACTGGATAAAAGTCCTCGGTTTTGCCTACCTTGACCCCGAGGCCGCCCAGCTTTTTGCGGAAGGGACCGGTTTGAGACGATACAAATCCGTTTTCATTCCAAAATGGGCAGAATCGGACGGATTCAGGAATCGCGTCAACATTGAGAACAGGACTGAGATTCGGAGCAAGTTGTACACGCTTTTCAGCATTGAAAGGAATTATGTATCCAGG
>JAAFHI010000182.1:1221-6773 GCA_013298335.1 Actinomycetota bacterium | reverse complement strand
GCACGGTACAACGTCGCGCCGACCGCGTAGATATCGGTCCATTCACCCTGCTTGCCGTTCGTCCGGTACTGCTCCTCCGGGGCGAATCCGCTCTTCAGCACGACCGTCAGGTTCTGGGTTCGCTCGCTCACGGCGTATCGCGCCGCGCCGAAATCCATCAGCTTCACCTGCCCGTGCGAGGTCAGATAGATGTTGTCGGGACTGATGTCGCGGTGGAGCAGACCCACCCGATGCACGTCCCGGAGAGCATCCAGAACCGCCCGGATGACGATCAGGGCCTCATCCACCGGAATCCGTCCGCCCGCCCGGTCGAGCCGCCGCATCAGCGTGATGCCCTCGACGTAGGTCATCACGAGATAGGCCGTTCCGTTGGCCCGAAAGTAGTTCATGACGGTGACGATGTTGGGATGGTCCTGGAACCGGGCGAGCGCCCGTGCCTCGGCTACGAACCGTTCCAGACCGTACTCGAAATTCTCCGCAAAGCCGTCAATCGGGCGCACTTCGCCAGTTCCGGTCGCCCGTTCTGCGAACATGGACGGGAGAAATTCCTTGATGGCCACCCGGACGTTCAGGTTCGGGTCGAACCCGAGATAGGTGATGCCGAACCCGCCGCGCCCGAGCACCCGCCCGACGAAGTAGTGTTCTCCCACGAACGTCCCCGGAGGAAGTAACAGCCCCGACCGGGTTTCGGCGGCGGAATTCCACCCGCATTCGCACTGTCCGATACCCAAGGGCCTTAAAAAACACCCCGGACACAAGGTGGAAACCTGCTCGTTCATGATAAAACCCCGCTTCGGGCGGCAACCGGCCGGCCCGTCCGTCGTTGGGAGTGGAAGCCGTTTTTCCCCACCGACCGGCGCGACCGACCAGTCGGCGGGACTTGACAGCCGTTTCCGATATAACCTACAAGGATGCCGTTTTATTAGACATCCGAACTCTTCACAATTTCCGAAAGGTAACCGAAATGACAGAGAATGCCGTATCCATCCCCCGGATTAACGACCCGGCACCAGAGTTCGAAGCGAAATCAACGCACGGTGTCATCAAACTCTCCGATTTCGCCGGCAAGTGGGTCGTACTTTTTTCCCACCCGGCTGATTTCACCCCGGTCTGCACCACCGAATTCGTCGAATTCGCCAAGCGCAACGACGAGTTCAAGAGTCGCAACGCCCAACTGATCGGGCTGTCGATTGACTCCGTGACGGCGCACATCGCCTGGATTCGGAGCATTGAACATAACTTCGGCGTGAAGATCGAGTTTCCGGTCATCGCCGACCTCGACACGAAAGTGGCCCAGAAGTACGGCCTGATCCATCCCGGCGCTTCCGAAACGGCGACCGTCCGCGCGGTGTTCATCATCGACGACAAGGCCGTCATCCGCGCCATCATCTACTACCCGATGAATCTCGGACGCAACATCGACGAGGTCGTGCGCGCGCTGGGCGCCCTCCAGACGGCGGAAGCCAACGCCTGCGCGATGCCGGCCAACTGGCAGCCGGGCGACAAGGCCATCGTGCCGCCGCCGCAGACGGTCGCCGACGCCGAGGCCCGGATGAACTCGGATTACGAAGTGACGGATTGGTATTTCTCGAAGAAGTCCGTCTAGTTTTTTGAACACGGAGGCACGAAGGCACAGAAAACCGGTTTCCTTCGTGTCTTCGTGCCTTTGTGGCTTTGTGTTGAAATGACGATGTCAACCCAGAATCTCCGCGCCTCGCTCACCGAACGGTCAAGCCTGCTTGCCGCCATCGGCAATACGCCGCTGTTCCGCCTCCAGCGCGTAACGGAGGGCGTCCCGGCGGGCGTCGAAGTCTATGCCAAGGGCGAACACCTGAACCCCGGCGGTTCGGTCAAGGATCGCGCCGCGCTCGCGATGATTCTCGCGGGCGAGCAATCGGGAAAACTCACGCCGGGCAAGGTCATTCTGGACGCCACGAGCGGAAACACGGGAATCGCCTACGCCATGATCGGCGCGGCGCTCGGTTACAAGGTCGCGCTCTGCCTGCCGAAGAACGCGAGCCTCGAACGGAAGAAGATTCTTCGGGCTTACGGCGCGGACATCATCGAGACCGACCCGCTCGAAGCGACCGACGGCGCGCAGCGCAAGGCCAGGGCAATGGCCGCCGAATCACCTGACACATATTTTTACCCTGATCAGTACAACAACGACGCCAACTGGCGGGCGCACTTCGAAGGTACCGCACCCGAAATCCAGCGCCAGACCGATGGCCGCGTCACGCACTTCATTGCCGGGCTCGGCACGTCGGGAACCTTCATCGGCACGGCGCGCGGCCTCAGGCATTTCAATCCGCAGGTTCGGTGCGTCTCGATGCAGCCCGATTCCCCGATGCACGGCCTCGAAGGCATGAAACACATGGCGACCGCGCTCGTGCCCGGCATCTACGACACGGGCGTCGCCGACGAAACTGTTGAAGTCGATACGGACGATGCCTTGCGAATGATGCGACGTTTGGCCCGCGAGGAAGGACTCTTTGTAGGCGTCAGCGCCGGCGGAAACGTCCATGCGGCGGTTCGCCTCGCGCGGAGGCTGCCCGCGGGCTCGGTCGTCGTGACCATCCTGTGCGACTCCGGGTCACGCTACCTGAGCGAAGATATCTGGTGAGGAGCCGCAATGAGCGGGAATTTCATCCTTGAAATCAGCGATTCCGAACTGCCGCCGGTGGCGGCGGCGCTGACGCTGCCCGCCGAATTCGCCTTTCTACCGGTCAGCCTTCGTTCAAACCGGAAGACGAACGAGGAGCGGGAGCAGGAAATCTCCCAGACCATCGCGCGCCTGTTCGGATCGGCCAGGAGTTTTCCACCGCTTGAAGCCTCCGCGGGAAGCAATTTCAGAAGGTCGCGGGGCAACGGCAAACTGATCTTTTCCAGCGGGAACGGGGCATCGGGTCTGAGCGTTCACCTGCGGGTCCCGCTGACCGAAACCACCCCGGACGTTCACGCCTGCGCCGCGCTGATGCAGCGGTTTCTGAACGCCTTCGATTTCGGAAAGGTCGAATGCCATCCGGGCGAAGTTTCACTTGAAATTTCGAATCCCGAACGCCACCGGACGGAAGTTTTGAAAGCGATCCAGGCAGAATGCCGACGGTGCGAGGACGTTTTCGGGACGGGCAGCAAGGCCCGCCTCCAGATCACCGGGCTGGCCAACCACCTGAAATACGTTCAGACGGACGGGGCCACCCTCGCGCTGTACATCGACTATTCACTCTCGGTCGAAACCAACTGATTCCTCATGCTGACGATTGAAGAAACCCACATCGAACAGATCAAAAAACACGGCGAGGCCGACTATCCGTATGAATGCTGCGGCCTGATGCTCGGCACGTTCGCGCCGGACGGCCAGAAGACCGTCACCGAAATCCTGCCGATTTCCAACGCCCGCGAAGAGGAATCCAAACGAAACCGCTTCCTCATCACGCCGCTTGAACTGATGAGGGGCGAAAAATACGCCCGCTCGAAGAAGCTCGACATCGTCGGTTTTTACCACTCGCACCCGGATCACCCGGCGGTGCCCTCGGGCTTCGACCTCGACCACGCGCTGCCGGTCTATTCCTACGTCATCGTTTCGGTTCGGGAAGGCGCGGCGGGCGACTTCTTTTCGTGGGAAATGGAACACGACCGCTCGAAATTCAATTCAGAAGAACTCGTGAAAGGCTGAAGATCCAATGGCAATCACCGTATTGATTCCGACCGCGCTGCGGCAATTCTCGGGCGGCAACGCCGAAATCGAAGTGACGGGCATTACCGCCGGGGAAGCCCTGAAATCCCTGGCCGCGCAGCACGGCGAGTTGAAGAAGCATCTCTTCAATGAACAGAACCAGTTGCGCAGCTTCATCAACGTCTACGTCGGGGATGAAGACATCCGCGCGCAGGAAGGGCTCGACACGCCGCTCAAGGATGGCGAAACGGTGATGATCGTGCCGTCCATCGCGGGCGGCAGCGCCGTCGGCGAAAGCCCGGCGCAAAAAAAAAATGATTTGCCGGAACTGACGACCGACGAATACGCGCGCTACAGCCGCCACCTGATTCTTCCCGAGGTCGGCCTCGAAGGTCAACGCAAGCTCAAGAACGCGCGGGTGCTGATGATCGGCACTGGCGGACTCGGCGCGCCGCTCGGGATGTATCTCGCGGCGGCGGGCGTCGGAACCATCGGCATCGTCGATTTCGACACCGTGGACGCCTCGAACCTCCAGCGCCAGATCATCCACGGCACGAAGGACATCGGACGCCCGAAGATCGCGTCGGCCAAGGACCGCCTGCTCGACATCAATCCGAAGATCACGATTGATTCCTATGAAACCCAGTTGACGAGCCGCAACGCGCTCGAACTGGTCAAGGAATACGACGTGGTCGTGGACGGGACCGACAACTTCCCGACGCGCTACCTCGTGAACGACGCGGCGGTGCTGCTGAAAAAACCCAACGTCTACGGCTCGATTTTCCGCTTTGAAGGTCAGGCGAGCGTGTTCTGGCCCGACCACGGCGGCCCGTGCTACCGCTGCCTCTACCCCGAACCGCCCCCGCCGGGACTCGTGCCCTCGTGCGCGGAAGGCGGCGTGCTCGGCGTACTGCCCGGCATCGTCGGCGCGATTCAGGCCAACGAAACCATCAAGATCATCCTCGGCGGCGGCGACCTGCTCGTCGGACGCCTGCTCCTCTTCGATGCGTGGAAGATGAAGTTCCGCGAATTGAAACTCCGCAAGAATCCGGCCTGCCCGCTCTGCGGCGAACACGCGACGATCAAGGAATTGGTGGATTACGAGGAATTCTGCGGCCTCAAGCCGCCCGCCGGTTCGACCACGACGGTTGACGAAATCACGGAAATCACCGCGACCGAACTCAAGAGCCGCATCGACGCGGGCGAATACCTGCAAATCATCGACGTCCGCGAGCCGCACGAATTCGAAATCGGGCGCATTCCCGGCACGAAGCTGATTCCGCTCGGTCAGGTGGTGGCCCGCAAGGACGAAATCGACCCGACGCGCACGACGGTCGTCCACTGCAAGCTGGGCGGACGCAGCGCCAAGGCCATCGCCCAGCTCAAGGAAGCGGGCTTTGCCGGAACGCTCATCAACCTCACCGGCGGCATCACCGCATGGTCGAACGACGTCGATCCGAGCGTGCCGAAGTACTGAGGCGATGTGAAGAATTGAGAGTTGCTGAACCCACCGGATTTTGTGGGCCGGAAAATCCCGGTGGAAACCGTGTTGTTTCAATGATTTGAATGTTTTGCGTCGTCATTCCCTCGGATTCCGCTCGAAGACTCGCTCCATCCGAGGCTAACGATCTTTCGCGCGCCTCCGGCGGCTTCCAATCCGGACCACGATTTTTCCCCCACAAAATCCGGTGGGTTCAGGAGAATTGAGAGTGGAGAAACGAAAACGCTCAATTCTCAACTCTCCTGAACCCGCGAGGCGGGTGTTCGCGGATAGCCCCCGATGCTGCGAGTCTTCGAGCAAGGAACCTGCGTGGAATATTCATTCAAACCATTGAAACAACACGCTTTCCAATCTAAATCTCTCTTCCAGTAAAAT
>JAAFHI010000182.1:0-1211 GCA_013298335.1 Actinomycetota bacterium | reverse complement strand
TCGGAAACCGTCTTTCTCCGTTTCGGTTCTGATGTCCGGACATCCCGTCCCGCGACAAAGCCGGCGGGACTCCGTGCCCGGCGTTTGACGGTATCCCGGCGTGTTCCTCTTCAAGAACCCGCGCCCAACCGTTCGATTTCGAAGACAGAAAAGCTATCTTTGCGCTGGACGAATCACCGCAACGGTCCAGCCCCTCCGGTTGCCCCAATCCCGAAAGGCAGATTGAATTACTCAAGTCTCCACCCCGTCGGCGGAGAGTCTTACCCGGTCACTCCGGGAAGACGGCAAAGGAGTTTTTGAATGGCGACTTCCGATAAACAAAAAGAGGCGGAACGGCTTCAGGTTCTGGGTGGGTACGAAATTCTCGATACTCCGCCCGACGCGGCATTTGATCGGATCACGGCTCTGGCCGCGCAGTTCTTCAAGGTCCCGATTTCCCTGGTTTCGCTGGTGGATGACGAACGGGTCTGGTTCAAATCAAGGCACGGACTGGATGTCATCCAGATTCCGCACTTGCCGGGTCTGTGCGCCCAGGCCATGTTCAGCGACCAGGCCTACATCGTCAACAATGCCCTGACCGACCCCCGAACCCGCCAGAATCCGCTCGTCACCGGCGAAATGGGACTCCGGTTCTATGCCGCCGCGCCGCTTGTCACCCACGACGGGTACCGACTCGGAACGGTCAACATCATTGATTACAGCCCGCGTGATTTTGATGAGGCGGAGCGGTCGGCCCTTCTCCACTTCGGGGAACTCGTCATGGACCGACTGGAGGTGCGGCTCTCGGCCATCAAGGTCATCAAGAGCCTTTCAACCGTTTTCAAGGAAGTTAGCCACCTTGACCATCTCCTCACCGTGTGCGCCTGGACGAAAAAAATCCGGATTGACGGCCAGTGGCTCACCTTCGAGGAATTTCTGGTCGAACGGCTCGGATTGTCGGTGACGCACGGCATCCACCCGGAAGCCCTGGAAAGCCTCCGCGCCGAACTCGTTCAAAACTCCGTCGGCTGAATGAGCCGCGTCAGCTTTTTCCCGAAATGTTGAATTTCTGCATCCGGTAAATCAGCGAACTGCGCGTGAGGTTCAGAAAACGGGCGGCGTGGGTCTGGTTCCACTGGTGTTTTTCGAGCGCCCGAATGATGAGTTCGCGCTCGACTTCCTCAAGGTCGATGCCGGTGTCGGGAATCTGGAACAGCACGTTCCCCGCCGGG
>JAAFHI010000205.1:5853-6503 GCA_013298335.1 Actinomycetota bacterium | reverse complement strand
GCGAGGAAGCTGTAGCAGGTGTTGTTCTGAATCGCCGGGTTGGGGTGGTTGAACCCGAGTTCGATGACTTCCTCGGCTTCGTAGCCGGTTTCTTCGAGGAGTTCGCGCGCCGCCGCGTGGGCGGGCGACGGGTCTTCGGGATCGACCATGCCGCCGGGCACTTCGAGCGAGAGGCAGTCGGTGCCGTGGCGGTACTGTTCGACCAGCACGACCTGTCCCTCCGGCGTAATCGGAATGATGTTGACCCAGTTGGTCGCGTTGATGACGAAAAAGTTGTGGGCCGCTTCGTCGGGCGCGTCGGGCGCGGAGGCGCGTTCGCGATGGACCGTGAAGACCTTGCAGTCGGCCAGTTGTTCCTTCGAGATTTTACGCCACGGACGAATGATTCGGCTCATGTGAAGGATGAATGCGGAAGGATGAAGGATGAATCGGCAGTCCGGTCAGTCACCGCTGGCGGCGGCGCGGGCGTGTTCTTCCTCGGCTCGTTCGCGAAAGGCGACCGAGACTTCGACGTGCATCAGCACGTCGTGACCTTCGGCCCGCAACGACTTCAGTTCGGCCTTGACCTTGGGAGATTCCCGGATGATCTGGTGGAGCAAATCGCGAAGTCGGTCGGTCGCGGCCTGAAGGTGGGGAAGGTCGGATTTCAT
>JAAFHI010000205.1:0-5843 GCA_013298335.1 Actinomycetota bacterium | reverse complement strand
AGAGAGGGAGTGGTGGGAATTTGAAGTGACTGAGGAAGCCCTTCCATCCTACGAGCCGGGCGCGGGACTTGTCAATTCTCATTGAATGGCGCCCGCCAGCGCGGCCGCGAGCCGGGTGTAGCGCTTGCCGGCTTCCGTCCGGCCCATCGCCATGCCGACCGCGCGGGTACTGCCGACGATGACCACCGTCCGTTTGGCCCGCGTCAGTCCGGTGTAAATCAGATTCCGGCTCAATACCGGAAACGCCTGCGGATGAACCACCATCACCACCGCCGGATATTCCGAACCCTGGCTCTTGTGAATCGAGATCGCGAATCCGTGGCCGACTTCGTTCAGATCGGCCCAGTCGTAGATGACTTCGCGTCCGCCGTAGTCGATGGTCGCCGTCTGGTCCTCGGTGTCGATGCCGATGATCGTTCCGACGTCGCCGTTGAAAACTTCCAGGTTGTAGTTGTTGACGCGCTGGATGACCTTGTCGCCGACCCGGTAGACCCGCCCCATGCGTTCGATTTCTTCCTTGCGGTGGTCGGGCGGATTCAACGTACCTTGAAGCAGGCGGTTGAGTTCGCCCGCGCCCGCGCTGCCCCGATTCATCGGCGTCAGGACCTGAATGTCGCTCGACGGGTGATAGCCGAACTTCTTCGGCAGGCTGCGGGTGACGGCGTTGACCACGAGCCGGTGAATGTCTTCCGGTTCGTCGGCCTTGAGGAAATAGCAGTCGGTTTCGGAAACGCCGTCGGGCGCGATGAGGCACGGAAACTCGCCCTCGCGGATGCGGTGGGCATTGGTGATGATGAAACTGCCCTGTGCCTGCCGAAAAACCTGCGTGAGGCGAATGACCGGCACGGCTTCGGAGTCGATGATATCGGACAGCACCCGGCCCGGTCCGACCGAGGGTAATTGGTCGATGTCGCCGACCAGTACCAGTTGGCCGTCGGACGGCACGGCTTTCAGCAGGTGCGCGGCCAGCGTCACGTCGAGCATCGAGGCTTCGTCCACCACGACGACGTCGGCTTCGAGCGGATTTTCGGCGTTGCGGGTAAAGGCGTGCTGCTTCGGGTCGTAGGCGAGCATGCGGTGAATCGTTCGCGCCTCGACGCCCGCCACTTCCGACAGCCGCTGGGCGGCGCGTCCGGTCGGGCTGGCGAGTTCGACGGTCCGCCCCATCGCCTTGAACAACTTCACCATTGCCCGGAGCGTGGTCGTTTTCCCGCATCCGGGGCCGCCCGTCAGCACCATCACCCGCGCGCCCGCCGCCGTGCTCAGGGCTTTCAACTGTTCTTCCGAAAGATCGATTTTGGCCTTGGCCGTGTATTTCCCGATCCAGGCCGAGACTGCCGCCTGATCGCAGGGCAGGGGCCGGGTCAGCAGGCCGCGAATGAACCGCGCCACGTTGCGTTCCGACTGGAAGAGCGGGGGCAGGTAGAACAGCGAGTGCTGGGTGCTGGGTGCTGGGTGCTGGGGCATGGAAGCAGCAGTTTGGGTGCTTCGATTTGAAGATTTGCCTTTCTTCCAGTCGGGTTGCCAGTCGTCGTCGGGGCCATCTTCATCTTCCAGACCCCAGTCTTCATCCTTCATTCTTCCGCCTTCATCCTTGATTTCGGTGGGTACCGCGATGAGTTCATTCTCGCTCGCCATTGCAAGGGCGGCTTTTTCGAGGAGTTCGCGGTTCTCGACGTTGAGCAGTTTGGCGGTTTCTTCGATGAGTTCGGGGCCGGGAAGGTAGCAGTGGCCGTTGTCGGTCGCTTCGCTGAGGGCGTGGGAGAGGCCCGCGCGGATGCGTTCGTCGGAATCGGCGGCGATGCCGATGTCGGCGGCGATCTTGTCGGCGGTTCGGAATCCGATGCCGTAGATATCTTTCGCCAGCCGGTAGGGATTTTCCGTGACGGTCTGAATCGAGCGGTCGCCGTAGGTCTTGTAAATCTTGACGGCGAAATGGGTCGAAACGCCGTGCGACTGAAGGAAGAGCATGACTTCCTTGACCGCCTGCTGCTCGATCCACGCGCGGGAAATCATTTCGACCCGTTTGCGACCGATGCCGGGTACTTCGCGCAGGCGTTCGATGTCCTTTTCGATGACGTCGAGCGTGGTTTCCTTGAAATGCGCGACGATGCGTTTGGCCGTGACCGGGCCGACACCTTTGATGAGTCCCGAGCCGAGATACTTTTCGATGCCCGCGAGGGTGGCCGGTTTGCAGACTTCGTAATTGACGACCTTGAACTGCGGGCCGTACTCCTTGTGCGTGACCCAGAACCCCGCCATCCGCAGCGATTCGCCGGGCGTGATGCTCGAAAAATGGCCGACGATGGTGACCGGGTCGGGGTCCGACGAGACCTTCACCCGCGCGATGGTATAGCCGGTTTCGGCGCTCGTGTAGGTCACACGCTCGACCGAGCCGACGAGAATGCTCGGCGCGGTGGCGGACGGATTGGAAGTCGTGGCGGGTGAAGTCATGGCGGGATCATTGTCGCCATTTTCGTCGAATCTTCAAACCTATTGATTCGGCGTCCCCTGCCGGAAGAGATTTTGCAGCGCCTGGACTTCGCGGTCGTTGGGATCGGCGGCCAGCGCGAGTTTCAAATGCGTCTCGGCGCGCGTGCGGTCGCCCTGATTGAGATAGATGCGTCCGAGCAGGACGTGGGCCGCGGCGAGCTTCGGATTCCAGAATACCGCCGCTTTCAGTGAATTGATCGCCGCCGTCGTGTCGCCGCGCCGTTCCTGAACGCGACCGAGCAGCAGGTGAGCGGTGCTGTTGTCAGGCGCGATCTGGATGACCTGCGCGAGGCGGGCGATGGCGATGTCATCCTGATTGCCGAGGAAGGCGGCCTGCGCCTGTCCCATGAGTTCCTCGATCTGCTGCGTCTGCGAGACCCCGATGTAGGCCGCCTGCCGTGTCTTTTCCTCGCTGCGGGTGAAGCGGTAATAGGCTTCGCGGTTGAAGACGGTCTTGGTGCGACCGAGCATCGGGACCTTGCCCGCCGTTTCCCACTTCGCGAATTCGGTCAGCAGTTTCTTCGCTTCGTTGGAAGCCGTTTCGGCGTCGGCCTTGCGGTCGAGTCTGGCGTAGATTTTTGAAAGCAGATAGAACGCCTGGCCCTGCTTCGGCGAACGTTTGACGAGCGTTTCGAGACGCGTGACGCCCTCCGCCGGCTGGTCGGCGCGCCACAGGGCGTAGCCATAGTTGAACAGTACGTCGTCGTCGTTGGGCGCGGCGTCCGAGGCGAGTTTGAGCAGTTTCACGGCCTCGGCAAATTCGCCCTTCTGCATCCGCGCCACCGCCGCGTTGCTGTAGGTCTCGTAGAGCGGCATCGGCTTGAGCAGCGCCGTGTGGGTCCTGATCGCGTCGTCGGTCTTGTTGGTCAGAAGCTGGCAGACTCCGGTGAAGAAATTCGCCTCGATGCCGCGTGAATCGGACAGCTTGATCTGCTCGAACCAGTTCAGGGCGTCCTTGTAATTCGCTTCCCGATAGTAAATCTGGCCAAGTTCGAAATAGGCCTGCGGAAAGGTAAGCTGGGCGTTTTTCTTGGCATCCTCGACCGCGCGGATGAGCAGTCGCGTCCGGTCGGGCGTGTTTTCCGTGAGGAGCGCCTTGACGTAAATCTCGTAGGCGCTGGGCGCGACCTGCGTCGCACGCCGGATCAGTTGGTCGCGCGAGAAGGGAAGCGCGATATTCCGTTGATACAGCAGTTCCCACGCGAGCAGGCCCTGAATCAGTTGGAGGTCGCCGACCGGCTTGCTGAGGGTGTGTTCGCTGCCGATCATCTTGCCTTCGCGCAGGGAAATCATCTGGGCGCGCACGGAAACCGTGGCGTCCTTGCCGTCGCCGGTCACGGCGTAGGTCCCGCGAATGATGATGTCGGCGTTGACCGCCTCGCCGAGCTTGATCTCGGTCGCGCGCGTGATGAGCGCTGTGCGCGAGATGCCGAGCTTTTCATAGGCGAGGTTGCGCTCGTCCAGTTGAATCGCGATGAGGCCCGGCGAATCGAGCAGGTCCGACATCGAAACCGTGAAACTTTCGCGAATCCAGTTGTATTCGGGCCGGTTGTTGGTGTTTTCGAACGGTAGCGTCAGGATGACGTCGGTCGCCCGCGCGGGCGTCGCGAAGCCGACCACCGCCGCGCAGACAAAGAGAAATGATAGAAAGAAACGAAAGCGCATAATGAAAATCCCGTTATGAATCGAATGCGGAATGCGGAATATCGAATGCGGAATACAATTCGATTGGATAAAAACGCTCAAGGTAGAAACGATTGATGATTCACTTCCGCATTCCGCATTCGATATTCCGCATTTGCTTATAGCATACGCCCGGAGGCGTGATTCGTTCCGGCGGATGCCCCGGCGAACCGGGAACTTCGTGGTATATTCGGTGTCCAATTGCCCGAAAGGAACTGTTTTCAGCCTGATGTACCCGCCCCCCGTCCAGCCGCCGACCGCGCCGGTACCGATGATGATGTCGCAACCCGAAACCACGGTTGCCGTGCTGCGTCCGAGTTTTGTTTTCGTCGGAGTGTGGTATGCCATCGCCATGACGCTGACGGCGGCTATCGTGGTGGTCGGGGCCTTTATTGACGCGAAGATCTGGGCGCCGCTCGCCCCCGCCGTGCCGTGGGTCACGATTGCGCTGGCGGTGCTGATGTTCGTGATTCCGTTGTGGCGGCATCTGCGACAACTGTCGGAGACCTACACGCTGACGACGCAGAAAATCGAGGTCCGCACGGGCATCCTGTCGCGTACCGTCCGCAACCTTCCGCTCATCAAGATTCAGGACGTGACGCTGCGCCTGTCCGTTCTTCAGCGCCTGCTCGGGCTCGGCGACGTGGTCATCGACAGCGCGGCGGGCACGGGACGCATTTTTCTCCGCAACGTGGCGAGTCCGCAGCAGGTTTCGAACGATATTCTTCGCCTCGCGAGCGGGCGCTGAGCGGATTTTCGATTTCCGATTGATGATTTTCGATTGCGGTCCGGAAACCTCCGGGGCGCGTGGAGGCCGGAACTGTGTACAAGATGAAACCGATGTGGCTGGCGATGATCGCGGTGCTGATGCTTTCCGGCGCGGGCGTGCTCGCGCAGAACGCCGCCCCGAAAAGTCCTTCCGCCAAACCACTCTCTGACAAGGCGGCAAAGAAATCCGCTGCCCCCAAAGCCGAAGTCGATGCGTCTTCCGGCGTCCCGTTTCCCGCGAAGGAATTGTTCAATCTGGTCGGCAAGCGCGTTCAGGATGTTCCCGCCACCGGTCCGTCGGGAACGGCCTCCGCCGACGGGTGGGCAAGTCTTTACGGAAGTTACTGGTTTTACGAGGGCAAGGCCGGAAAGGCGACGCTGAAAATCGCCCGGTTCGAAGACACGGGCCACGCCTTCGGACTGTTCTGTTTGCTGACTTCAAAAAACGCCAGGCCGCTGCCGAATGTCAAAACGGGTTGGCTGGAAGATGGACGGGCGTTGCTCTGGGTCAAGCAGGAAGTGGTGATTGTCGAAGGGAAGACACCCGGCGCGGACATGGCCGAGGTGGAGCGCATCGTTCGGGACGCTTCCGAGAAACTTGAGAAATGGCACGCCGGTCTGCCGAATCTGGACCCCACGATTGAAGATCTCCCGGTTGCGGTCCGGAAACTGCCCGAGGCTCAAAAGATGCCGACGACGGTCGGTTTCGCGGTCAACGAGTCCGGATTGAAACGTGGTCTATTGCCGAATCAGGGAAATTCAGATGGAAAGCCCGAATTCCCCGCGACGCCCGGTGCCGAATTCGCCTGGGCCGATTTCGGCGATGCGTCGCCGTTCGGAAGGATCATCATCGGCGACTACCCGACGCCGCAGGACGCCACGGCGGCGTTCGATGCAGT
>JAAFHI010000614.1 GCA_013298335.1 Actinomycetota bacterium | reverse complement strand
CCCCGGAAAGTGTCCACGAATGTCTTTCCCGCCTTTTGCTTTCCGAGGTTTTGCTGGGGAAGGGGAACACGGAAGACGCGACGATTCAGGTCAATCAACTGGTGATGAGTCTGAAGAAGGCAACCCGCGCCGCCGATTCGGCAAAAGGCAACAATCTGAAAAGAAATCTGGAGGAAGCCATCGCGAACATCTATCGGTATCAGGTCGGGGCCGCGCTTTACCTGCGGGCGGCTCGACTCTATTGCCGATTGGGGAATCCGCGGCTTGCCGAACCGCTTTTCAAGGCGGCGATCCAGGTTTTTGAACAACCGATTCATCCGCACGCGTTTCTTCTTTTCGGGCAGGGGAACATGCTTATCACCCAAAGCGGGGACGGCCAGCGGAACCCGACCTTCTATCCGCAGCGTTCCCTGCGGGTAGCCGAAATTCTTGAAGCCCAATGCCGTTTCAATCTGGTCTTCGGACGCGACGCGCTGGCGCTGACTCAACTTCAGGAGGCTGAAAAAGCAAGGAAAAAAAAGCCGCCACTCGATCAGGCCGGAAGACCCGTCAGACAGAGCGAGCCGTTTGTCGACCAACTCGTCGCGGAGCCGTTCGACAAGTCGGCGCTCAAGCGGATGCTCGAAGACTGCGCGTTCTACCGCTTCGACGACGCGCGGATTGCCGACCTGCTCGTCCGGCAGGCGGCGCTGCTTCGGAAGGTCAGGCGGGCGGACGAAGCGACCGCGTTCGAGCGTTTCGCCCAAAGTCTTCGGCAACCCCGCCTTGCACCGTAATCAGTTCATGGGTGACTGGCCCATCGCGCGGCCTCCCGGTTTTACCTGTAGGTGAAAACAAGGGGAAAGGTTTTTGCGGTGACAGTTTTCGGTTATGTTCCGCGCGTTCCCCGTTTGCCTGAATCAATGCGAAGGAAAGCGCGCGGCATGAAATCCGTTCCGGCTTTGTTGATGTTGCTGCTGGCGGGATTCCACCTGACGGCCCCGCTCGCGGGACAGATCATCTTTCAAAGGCCGCCGACTCAGGAAGTGCTGAAACGGTGGGCCGACCCCGATACGGTTCAGGCGTGGGCGAAAGCCATTCGCATCGGGAGGGATGCACTCAGGCAGGGCCGTCTCGATGAAGCCGAGGCATCCTTTCGCGCCGCCATCCTCGCGTGCGAGCGGAAGGCTTCGGGCCGTGTCCAGCAATGTATTCCGCGCCTGCTGCTGGCCGAAGTCCTGCTGGACAGCGGCAACATCGAGGAAGCGATGATTCAGGTCAATCAGACGGTCATGAGTCTGAAAAAAGCGACCCGGCCCGTCGATTCGGGAAAGCCGGACGATCCCGGCAAAGTCCTTGAAGACCTGGTGGCGAATATCTATCGCTATCAGGTCGGCGCGGCGCTTTATATGCGGTCGGCGCGGATTTACGTCCGGTTGGGACTACCGGAACGCGCCGCGCCCCTGTTCAGGTCGGCGACGCGGGTGTTTGACCAGCGCACGCTTCAGCAGCCGTACATTCCCCTCGTTCTGGATGGCCTTCAGTTTGAATTTCCCCACTATCGGCTGCGTCCCTTTCGGGTGGCTGAAATCCTTGAGGCCCAGTGCCGGTACCAGCTTTTCATCGGGCGCGACGATCAGGGGTTGAACAGTCTGCGGGACGCGGAAAAAGCCAGAAAAATGCCGCTCCCGAACGGCCCGTACGCCAGCCCGGCCAATCAGACGGAACTGTTGCTCGATCAGCTCGTCGCCGAGCCGCTCGACAAGTCGTTGCTCAAACGTTTTCTCGAAGACTGCGCGTTTTACCGCTTCGACGACGCGCGGATTGCCGACCTGCTCGTCCGGCAGGCGGCGCTGCTTCGCAAGGTCGGGCGGGCGGATGAGGCGACCGCGTTTGAACGTTTTGCCGAAAGTCTGCGGCGACGGCCTGCGACGCCGTGATCAAGCTGCGGCAGAACGCAAAAAAGGAGGAACGGTCTGCCGTCCCTCCCTTTTTGCATTCGAACAAATTGCGCTAAATCAGACCACACGAGATTGAGACACTTCAAAGGATGGAAATGTTTTGCGGCTTGCCGCCCGATGTGCGGAATGGCTCTGCCTTTCCGCCACTCGCTCTCCTTAAATCTCGCGAGGGGCTGCGCCCCGAGCGGATGTATCGGGCTGAAGCCCTCAATATCTTTGGGGTGACCGATGCGGAAAGGCAGAGCCATTCCGCACATCAGGCGGCACAGCCGCGTTTGTACCAATCCCACATGGTCTGATTCAGCCGATCTGCGTATTGATGCCGCAGGTCGGGCAGAACGTGTCGCTCTTGTTGATGGCCGTTCCGCAGTTGAAGCAGGTCGCGCCGCCGGTTGGTTTCGGCGGCGTGTTCGACGACGGCCCGCCCGACATCGGCGTACCGCACTGCATGCAGAACGCCGCCAGCGGATCGACCTGCACGGTGCCGCAGGAACCGCAGGTGGTCCCGCCACCTGAGCCCCCGCCCGGTCGTCTCGGCGGAGGCGGCGTGCCGCGCCGGGCATCGGCGGTCGGAGGCAGTCCCGGCGGGAGGTACTGCACCCAGTAGCTTCCGTCGATGATCGAGTTGTAGGCCCCGGTTTCGGCCCACATCTTGATTTCCTTCGCCCGCAGCGCGGGGAAGGGATGCGTCCGGCGGTAGACCTGAAGGAATTTGTAGACCTTGTTGAGTGCGCTCGAATCGAGTTCGCGGTAGTCATCGGCCTGCCGCAGAAATTCATCGCGGTCCATCTGGTCGAAAATCTTGCTGCTGCCGCCCGCGAGTTTCATCAGTACGTTGAGCGAGACGTCGAGGTCCTGCACGACGAGCAGCCCCGCGCGGTCGGACGACAGTTCCGCCTTGCGGTCCCATTCATAGAGCGCGACGAGCAGCCCCGCGCCCACGAGCGAACCGATGCCGAACGTGGCGTCGCCGATCATCTCGATGATGATCGAGAGAAAATTCGCCATCATCTTGTAGAGCACGTGGCCGCACTTGATGTGGCCGAGTTCGTGGGCGATGACGCACAGCAGTTCGTCTTCCGAGAGAAAATCCACCAGCCCCGATTGCAGCACGATGAACGGCTGCTCGGTGCCGAAGGTGAAGGCGTTCACGGTCGGGTTCTGGTCAAGGTAAAGCTGCGGTTCCGGCACGTTGAGAATGTCGCAGGCTTCGCGCAGCAGATCGTGGATGCGCTTGCACTGGCGCGGGCCGACGCGCACGTTGTCGGCGATGTTGTTGATGTAGTACCACCGCTCGAAGCCGTATTCGTTCAACTTGCGGACGAGGAAGTCGAGGCCCTTCGCCTGCTTGACGGCGTTGAGCGCCGCGACGTCGAGCGGATGCTGGAAATCGGCGGCCTTGAGTTTCGGAAGGCGGACGCGCGGGCGCGTCGTACCGTTGGTTGTTTCCATCGAATGGCTCCCGGTGTGGTCGAGGGTGGAAGAACTTCACGAACTGTAATCCGAACCGCCGTCGA
>JAAFHI010000018.1 GCA_013298335.1 Actinomycetota bacterium | reverse complement strand
CGAGAAAGTTCCGGTCGCGCGTTCCGTCGTACCCCTGCACGAGCAGCCATCCGTCGGATTCCTCGGTCTTCCCGGCTTTCGGTACAAACACCGGCTCGCCGAACGTCCGCCCCTTGCCCGCCTCGAATTTCATCTCCTTGCCGGTTTTCGTGTCGTGCTTCACGACGCCGGTGAAGTGCGAACCGTCGGCCTTGTCGCGGGCCTCGGAAAAATAGAGGTAGCGGGCGTCTTCTCCGGTTCGACGGCTGTCGAAACGCGGGAACTCGCCGCCTTCCGCCAGTTCGTCCCGGCTTTCAATGACCCCCTTGGCCGGGTCGATGGTAAAGCGCGTCAGCCGCGCGCCGAGGTCGTCCTTCGGGGCATAGGCGTCGTTGTTCCAGTTTGCCAGTCGTTCGAGCACCATCCCGGTCGGATAGACAAGCGAATCAATCACGATTTTCCCGTCACGCTCAAAGGCGTTTCCGTGATGAAACACCATCCCGGACCGGTCGTTGATCACCACCGGCGCGCCCTGACCATCCTTGCGGATAATGATGAAGCGGGTCGCTTCCTTTTCGAAATATCCGACGGTCGAACCGATCGTCACCTTGCCGGTCATCAGTTTCGACAGATCGTATTTCACCGGCGGGACGACGAAGATGATGTGGTTCTTCGTCAGCGCCATATCGTGAATCATGAAGAAGCCGGGCTGCGGAATCGACGCCACCCGCGCGAGTTTGCCGGATTTCTCCATTTTGAAAACCGTCAGCGCCAGCCCGCGTCCCTGGACGATGCCGTAGGCGTAATACTCGCCGGTCGCCGGGTCGATTTTCGGATGCGCCGTGAAGGAGATGTTCGGCGCGAGCGTGCCGTAAAAATCCCAGTACTTTTCGAATTTCAGCGTCTTCGGATCAATCGCCGTCGGGTGGCCGCCCTCGGAAAGCCCGAGCAGGCGCCCGTCCCACGCAATGACGTTCACGCTCGGCTGGTTTTTTCCGCCGCGCGGTTCGATGCCCGTCGGCTCGGTCCCGAACTCGCGATAGAGCATCTTCCCGGCTTTCAGTTCCTCGACGCGCGGCGGCGAATCCAGAAAATTGCCCCGGAGCGAGACCTTTCCTTCGCGAAAACTGAACCCCGCGAGATAGGCGTCGCCGTCGAACAGATGGTTGAGCGGCGTCCCGAACGTGTCCTTCTGGCCCGGCGCGGTTCGATAGAGCGTTCCGGCGAGGTCACGCGGGACCTTGCCTTCGATGTCGGTCAGATTCCACGCGCCTTCCGCGCCCGCCGTGCGATAGGCGAGCCAGCTCAGGCGTCGTTTGGTGCTTTGTGCAAAAACTGTACTCATCGAGGTTGTCTCCAGCAGTCCGAACATTCCCGCCACGCCCATCAACTGGGCAAAGTGCCGCCGCGTCATTCCGGTTGAAATCATCGTCTCCGTCCCTCCGAAAAAAGTCACGAAATTGCTTTTCACGGAGAGTTTCAACCGGATGTCGCCTTTCGTCGTCATCTTTCCGACCAACGGTTGAAACAGGGCGATGAACCGGCGAAAACGGCGGATAAACCGAATTCCAAAGAGAGACGAGGGGATTCTTCAGGGTTCATTGTAGGGGCCAAGGAACCGGACGCCGTTGAAATGAATGAGATGGGATGGCGCATCCGCAACCCAAACTTCGGTTTCCCATGCAATCTCCCCGAGATAACGACTCAGGACGGCACGATTCGGGAATGCCGTCACAAAGACCAAACCGGCTTTCGACCCTGAAAAAATCCGTGCCAATTCGGAATGGCGTTTCCCGTCCACGGGACCATGACTCGTTACCGACTCAATCAGAAGCAGCCAATTGCGTTCTGGAAAGTAAAGGACGACATCAGGCATTTTCCCGTGTGAATCAACCTCGACGCCGATATCCTTCAGGAGCAACTCGTCAAAAAATCCCCATTTTTCACCAGTATCTCCCGCATAGATCAGGACTCCCCCAGGGACAAAACGCGGCCCGAAATCTTCGATAACCGCCCGAATCAATTCGCTATGCTCACCGGCACTGAGCGTTATATTCCGCCCCGATGCAATCCGGACCGGGATGCGGTGTTGATCACGTTCCTTCGCATATCGTTCAGCGAGTGTTTTCCGTTCGGCAAGATATGCGGATAACCGATCCTCCCATCCCGGTTTTCCGAACCCCCGCAGGAGTTCAAGCGTTACCGACTCTATTTGATAGACGGCCTTCGGACTGTTTACCGGACGTGCCGGATTATCCGGGTTGTAGCGTGCGATTCCAGCTTCGACAAACTGGTGCATCGTTTGCCGACGAATCGTTTCGCGGGTATTTGGCGCGTAACCCTTTTGATAATTTTCTCGAATCCAGTTCATCATCGGGGTAATTCCGATGAGGTGGTCAGACGCATTCTCCCATGTCCCACCCGGTGAAAGATTCAGAAGCGCAAGCAGGCAAAGCGCTGAACGCTCATTTTGCTGGGCACGGGGAAGACCCAACCAGCCCAGAAGCTGCAATGCTTCGTTTATTCGTTCGTGATTGGTCGGCATGCGGTAATTTTCTTCACCGTTTCATCAATCGAGGATTCGGTCAGCAAGGACTGGCGCATCCCCCATTCTCCAAGTTCGACCAAGGCGTTCCGGCTGGGGTACTTCATCCTTCGGAGGTCGGTCGCGTTGACCTGGGTGTGACCGTTGAATTGCCGGAAAATTGCATCCACCGCGGATGTGTTGAGAAAAAGGGCGAGTCCGTAAGCAAGGACTCCGGGCAACCCCTTCTTCCGTTCGTGAAAAACATTCAGATGATTTTCGAATCCAAGGACTTCCACTCCGGGGAAAGTACCCGGATGTACCACCGTGGCCATAATTCGCCGCTTTTCCTCCTTTGACGAAAAGCGGCGAACGACGGTGTAAAAACCGTTCGGATAGAGCCATTTTTCGGTTTCGCGGTTCCTTTGAATTGCATTGGGTTTTTTGCTGCCCGATTTGGGCCAGTTCGTTTTCAGCCCCGAGAAGTGGCCGGGATAAAGAAGCGGAATCGCGCCGGGTTCCGGGTTTTGGCGGAGATGTTCTTTCAACCGAAAATCAACCACCGGACCGGTTGATACCTGAACTCCGATTTCTTCAAGGGAATACCGAATGTTCGGCGACGAAACAATGGTCGCGACGTTTGGGGCACTCGGCACCTGAATAAAGCATTCCGAATCATCGGGAGACACGACCTGCTCGAACTCATATGCTCGCTCCACGAAATCCGAAAAACCGGCGTCGGTAGAAGTGGAAACGGCCACATTTCCTTGAGGACAGCCACATTCCAGCGTAAGGATAATGTTCTCCTGAAGAACCTTGTCGTCCTTGAACGCCTGATTCCGCGAGTCGAACAAATGCAACCGTCTTATGGCGGCACGCCCGAGAAGGAAATCACGGAAGGGCCGGTAATACGGGCCATTGCAGAAACTTCGAGGAACGATTGCGACAATCCGGCCCCCGGGCGCCATAAGCGCAATGGTCAGCGCGAGGAAAGCCGAATACAGATTGACCGTTTCGATGCCGACTTTTCGCAACAGCAAACGGTCGCAGGAATTATTGCTTATTTTTCTGTAAGGCGGATTCAGGATGGCATGAGTAAAGTCGCCCCCCCTCCCAAGCAAGATTCTCTTCACCGCCATTTCGATAAAATCCCCACCAAGAATTCTTAATGAAAGCGGGAGACGGTTGGCGTATTCCGAAAGAGTGGCGTCCAAATCACCATGCAATTGAGAGTCCAATTCGCAGGCCGTCACTTCAACCCTCTGAAATTTCAGATCACCAAAAGCACATCTTTCAAGGAACGCGCCAGAAAGCGAGCCAATACCCGCGCCGGGATCGAGAAGTCGACAGATTTCATCGTTCTGGGCCGGAAATAATTCCGCCATAAACCGCGCAAGCGTCGCAGGTGTCAGAAACTGGCCGAATTGGGCCTTTCGGGCACCCCCGACATTTTTTGAAAAGTCGAGTCTTTTCTGCTCAACCAGCAATAACGGGCTGATTTCGCTCATTCTCTTCATTATGTCTCTTCCAATTCCTGCAAGGATCAGCGGAAAGAGAAACTTTCTGCCAAAGCAGGTTTCCCCGCATTTCTACGGAGGTATTTGAGATTTTCTTGCTCTAATGCAGGAGGCACAACAAGGCTTTCACAATCATCCCGGTCATCTTATGCCACCAGGATCGCCAGTTTGTTTCCTTCCGCCGCCGCCTTCGCCAGAAACATCTTCAAATGCTCGACGTCGGGAATCAAAAGGTCATCGAAGCTTCGGATATCCAGCCCCGATTCCTTCAACTGCTTTTTCCGCGCGGCTTCCCACTTTTTTGGAAGGCCGCCATCGGGCAGTTTTTCCAGTGATGCCGCGGCGGCCTTCACGGCTGACGGAAGCACCGTCCAGCCCTCGCGGAATCCGGTCTCATCATTTCTCGATGAAATGTACTTGCCGGTTTGAAGCCGGGTCGCCGCCGAGCGGAAACCGCAAACCTCGAACGCCCGCATTACATCCTCGAACGCCTTGTCGAACCGGAAGACATCCACCGGTTTTTCTTCGTCGAACGTGAAAAAAACGGTGTTCCGCCACACCACCGAACCATCCGGTTTGAACTGGAAGGCCTGCTCCGTGGTCAGACACCCCCTGGCCAGATAGTTGAACAGTTCCACCGGAATCGAATAGGCCGTCGTCAGGTTTCCCACCGGATTTCACTCCTTCCGGAAAAGTTCATTTATCCCTGGTTTTCGCTTCGTTCCAGAGGGCGTCCATTTCGACGAGATCGCTTTCGGGGAGCGTTTTCCCGCGTTCGGCGAGCGCGCGTTCGATGTATTGAAACCGCGTCCGGAACTTGCGGTTCGCCGCCTTGAGCGCGCTGTCGGGATCGACCTTGAGCTTGCGCGCGATATTCACCGCCACGAACAGCAGATCGCCGACTTCCTCCGCGATATGGCGTTCGTCGGGAACTTCCGCGGTGAGCGCTTCGCGCAACTCGCCTGATTCCTCGCTCAGTTTGTCGAGGATCGAAACCGCGTCCGGCCAGTCGAAATCGTAGTACCCAGCGCGTTCGGTCAGTTGGCGGGCTTCGGTCAGGGCGGGCATTTTTACCGACACGCCGTCGAGCACCGATTTCGGTTTCTCCTGATCGGCCTTGCCGCTTTCCGCCCTTTCCCGCGCCTTGATGGCTTCCCAGTTCTGGAGCACTTCCTGCTGGCCGCTGACCTTTAATTCACCGAAAACATGCGGATGCCGCCGGACCAGTTTCTCGCGGAGCGAATCGGCCACGTCGAAGATGTCGAACCGGGCGGTCTCGCTGGCAATCTGCGCGTGAAAAATCACTTGCAGCAGCACATCGCCGAGTTCCTTCTTCAGTTCGTCGTCGTCGCCTTCGTCAATGGCGTGAAGCACTTCGTAGGCTTCTTCCAGAAGATAGGGCTTGAGCGTGGCGTGGGTCTGCTCCTTGTCCCACGGGCAGCCGTCGGGCGCGCGCAATTTGGCCATCACATCCACGAGGGCCTGAAAATTGTTTTCGGACATGAATTTGGTTTCCTTGGATTTGTCGGTATTCACCATGCGGGCAGCTTCAACTGAAAATTCCCGCGAAGAGCGTACGCAACGAAAACGAGAGTCGCGGTCGGTCGAGTTCGATCACGGCTTCCAGTTCGTCATACTCGGCGCTTTTCCATTCCCCGTTCTCTTCCCGTTTCCAATGCACGGCATGGACCGACTCCGAAGCAACGATGACATAATGGCGCAGGCTCGGAATCGCGGTGTAAATCGTGACCTTGTCGCCCGTGTCATTGAGTTCCGTGCTTGGAGACAATATTTCGAAGACGACCGTCGGATTGGTGACAACGTCGATGCCTCTGATTGATTCGATGGCGACTTCGCCACAAACCACGCTCGCATCCGGATAGACATAGGGCGGCCAGTCGCGGCGAGGTCGAATCAGGGAATTCCTGATTGCCGCGTTTTCAGTGCGCGATTCGCAATCCGTCCCGCGCAACTGGGCATAACATTCTCCGTGAACCCGGGCGGCAATTCTGGCGTGGGCGTCACTTCCACCCGCCATGCAGAGAATCTGTCCATTCCAGTATTCATGCCGCTTGTCCGAGGCCAGTTCGAGCGCGAAAAATTCTTCGATCGAATAAAAGGGTGATAAAGCCGCATTGGCCGCCATGGTTGACCTCCGGGCGACGGAAACCGTTTTCGTCGGAAATGTCGGGGATTTCGGGCTCGGAAAAGAAAGTAAACGAGGGACTTCGATAGGGCAACCCGCCGGGGTGGCGCGAAAGCCTTTTCCGCCTTCCAAACTCGTCGCTTGCCCCGGACGGTTTTTTTTGCGATATTGGAATCAACCCTTTTCCGCAATCCAATTGCGCCCGCTCATGTCCCCGGAGCGTCACCCCCGCCCTTTTTTGAGGCAATGACCATGAGCGATACCAACGAAACGCCCATTTTCGAACGCGGGCTGTCAAACCTGCTTGTCACCGGAGTCCTGTTTCCGATGACATTCCTGCCTTTTCTTCCCCTGACCGGTATCTACCAAGCCGGAAAAATGGTTTTCGAGAAACTCAAGGACACCCCCTTCGGCGAAACGCCGACGAAACATGTCTTCGCGACCGCCGTTGCCACGCCGGTCGTGATGATGCCGCTGATGGTGCCGTTCGGTCTGGCTACCGGTGTCCGTTTCGTTTCGGACAACGTCGCCAAGCACGGCATCGACAAAGGCGTCGAAAACCTTTTCGGAAAGATCACCGGCCTCGTCCAGACGACAGCCAACTCCGCCCTCAAGCGGTAACCGATCGACATTCGGCTTCGTGTTCGGAAAGGAACCCCCTTCCTTTCCGAACACGGTCCTGAGTGCGCGTCCGAAAGGCAGCGGCTATGGAATCACTGACACTCGTCGAAGCTCCGATTGAAGTCTGCTCCATCTGCGAAACCGTGATGGACACGATTGACACGCCCGGCCCGCGCCGCTTCGTTTACGAATGCCGCGAATGCCACAACCAAAAATCGAGCTTTACCCGCATTACGCTCGTCAACGGCAAAAACAACCGCGCCCACGTCGGTTTTCTGGTCGGGAAATCCAAACCCGTCTATATCAACCACGTGCTCTATCACCAGCTCACCCTCGAGATTTCCGCCGAATCCGGCGCCGACATGTGTCGTGACCTGAGCATGCGGCTGGCCTACGGACGGAAACCGCAGATCACCCTCGACATCGAAGACGGTCGTGACCGCAAGAACCTGATTTTCCTCTTCAACCGGGGATGGATGGAAGACGAACAGCACACGACCGTGGTTCTGGAAGAAGTCGGACGCTCGCTGTTTGACTGATTCGTCCGTGTTCGACTGGAATCGTTCCCCGGAAGAAAAAAAACGCCGCCGGATGATGTCAACCCTGCGCGGCAAGGGTATTCGCGACGAGCGCGTTTTGCGCGCCATGGAAGCCATTCCGCGCGACATATTTCTGCCGCCCGAATCCCGCGCCGAAGCCTACCGAGACGGCCCTCTTCCCATCGGAGAGGGCCAAACCATTTCCCAGCCCTACATCGTCGCCCGGATGACCGAACTGCTCGAACCGGTCGCCACCGACCGCGTACTCGAAATCGGCGCGGGCTGCGGCTACCAGACGGCCATCCTCTGCAAACTGGTCGCCCACGTGTACGCCGTGGAACGCATCCCCGCGCTCGCGCGGCAGGCCCGGCGACACCTCCGCGAACTGGGCATTTCAAATGTGACGATCAGGAGTTTCGACGGGACGTACGGCTGGCTGCGCCACGCCCCGTTCGCCGGCATTCTCGCTGCCGCCGTCGGGCCGGAAATTCCCGGCCCGTGGCTCGAACAGCTTTCCCCAAATGGACGCCTCGTATTGCCGGTCGAAATCGAAGACGATCAGCGGCTGTTGCGGATTCGGCGGGCTCGCGAAGGCGGTTTTGTACGCGAGGATTTCGGCGCGGTCCGGTTCGTGCCGCTCATCGGGTGGCATGGGTTCTCCTGAACCGGGGTGAATCGTTTCGGAATTTCCGGATTCCACGCGTCCAGCCGTACACCGGTTTCAAACCTGACGGGAAACGGGAAAATTCAGACGGGCGCTTCCAGGTTCACGCGGTCGATGATGCCGGTGATTGTGCAATCCGTCGGAACGTTTTCCGGTTCGAACGGAAAGGCGGCTTCCTGACCGCGACACCAGATGACGAGTTCGCCCGCGCCCGCGCCGATGCTGTCGATGGCAATCATCGGCCTTCCCGTCGGTTTCAGGGCCGCATCGAGTGGCTGGATCACCATCAGCTTGCGGGCGTGGAGTTCCGGGTTCTTGATGGTGCAGACGACATTGCCGAGAACTCGCGCGATACGCATCGGGTTTCCCTTTACGAGTGTTGGTCAAGTTCGAACGTGAACGGATCGTTGTTCCGCACGTCGAAGGCAAAACTCTGGATGTCTTCGATCTTGACGTAGAGCTTGACGAAATGCGCCGTCGGAAGATGGCTGTGGAAATGCTCGATTTCAACATCGTCGAGTTCCAGCACATCGGTTTCGATTCTGAGTCGGCTGACGTTTTCGAGGCGGTTGTCGCGGGTGGCCGACAGGGTATCGGTCACAGCTCTGCCAATGCGTCCGCGGACAATGCCGTAGGGCGTGTACAACACCAGATTCGAAAAGGTCCGCGATTTGTCGGCGTCCAGCGACGAGCGAATGGCCGTGAACAGCGTGTCGCTCATGCGAAACTTCATGGAAGGGGCGTCGAGTTGGCTCATACGTTTCCGTTCGAAAAAGATTCGGTTTGGGAAGGATTTCCCGGACCGCCCGAAAGTAACAGGTTCGGAAGCGGATGAAAACACGCTGGCGGCACGGTTTCGACTGTGCATAATGCCGCCATCGCCCCGTACAAATTCGAATCTTCCGGAAGCGACCTCCCCTCCCCGATGACGGCCGCCTTCAGCCAATTTCTCGAGGACTCGCGCCAGCTCAAGCGAATCCCCGTCAGACCGCATCCGCGGGCATACCACCGCGCCTACCTGGGCGGTTTGCTGAGCAGTCATTTCAATGTGCCGCTGGTGGTCATCGAAGCGCCCGAAGGATACGGAAAAACCACGCTTCTGACCTCGGTCATGCACCGCGCCGAAGCGCAGGTCCGCTGGCTCACCCTCGACCGCGACGACGCCACGCTGAATGCCTTCGTCGCCAGCCTGTGCGCCACGCTCTATGCCCTGCCGGTCATCACCGACCAGCGCATCGTTTCCGCCAATGACGTTCCCGGTGCGCTCCGGCTGGTCGTGAGCGCCATCCGCGAACTCGGCATCGACACCGTCATCCTCGACGACTTCGAAAACGTCAGCCATTCGCCCGTCATCAATCAGCTTATCGAACAGGCCGCCGCCGAACTTCCGCCCCCGACGCAACTCGTCGTCGCCACGCGCAAATCCCCGCCGTTCAAACGCGGCGCGCGCATGCGGGCCAGGATGCTCGAAATCACCGCGTCGGACCTGTGTTTCGATACTGAAGATGTGGTGGGATTTTTCGGGACCGTTGCCCGGTATCACCTCGACCCGGCGGACGCGAGCCTGATCGTCGAACGCACCGGCGGACAACCGGCGGCGGTGAATTTATTGCTGCAAATCGCCTACGGCCTGCCGTCGTACCTGCGGATCAATTTCGAAGCCCTGCTCGGCCCCGCCGAGGAAGTCGCGACGGTCTCATTTCTGCGTGAAATCCTGAAACGGCTGCCGTTTCCGTTTGAAGCCACGGTCGCCGCGCTCAAATCGGCCCCGACCGACGACCCAATCGAAACGCACGGCGTGGCCCCGACCCTGCGCGACGAAATTCTCGGATTTCTCGCCGCCTCGAACTGCCTCGTACATCAACTCGAAGCACCGCACGCCCCGCCGGTTCCCCACCGGATGCTCAACGAACTCGCGCAAAAATTGTAGATCTGCGCGAGGAAAATCCGCGCTGATCGCTTCAAACCGTACAACACGACAGAATTTCGCGAAAACCACGCGACATTTTCGGTTCCGGAGTCGTCCGGAGCCGTTTCGCGGCCCATATCACGGATTTTTTGCCTTCATTAGCCGTTCAGCGACCGTCGGGAGCCGTTTCGCGCCTCATATCAAGGATTTTTTTCCTTCATTTGCCGTTCAGCGACCGTCCGCGGCTGTTTTGCGACAGATTTCAAGGATTTTTTGCCTTCCTTTTCCGTTCAGCGACCATCCGGGTCCGTTTCGTTCAGCATTTCACCGATTTTTTCAGTTCCTGGTCCGTTCAGTGACCGTCCGGCACCGTTTCGTTCAGCATTTCACCGATTTTTTCAGTTCCCGAGCCGTTCAGCGACCGTCCGGAGCCGTTTTGTTCAGCATTTCACCGATTTTTTTAGTTCCCGAGCCGTTCAGCGACTGTCCGGAGCCGTTTTGCCCCGCATTTTGCCGATTGCCGTGCTTCATCTTCGGGAAAATCAGCGCCAGATCAGTCCGCGAGGGAGTGGTACACGCAAATGGATTGAATGAAACCGTGCCACCCGAAGATTTCCTGATTCCCGCCCATTCAGTCACGTTTCTTTCTTCGCAAAGCGCCTTCCTTCGGGCTGGTCGTTTTTTAGAGCGGTTTCGGTTTGAATGCGACCAAAGAGGATAGCCCATATCCGGAGCGCTTTGGCGAGGATATGGGGAATAAATGGGGCCCACGTCCATTTGGCATTGAAAACACATTTTCTCCCACGTCCTCGCCAAAGCGCTCCGGACGTGGGCTATTTTCTTTGTTTGTCGTACGCAACTGAAAACCGCGCGAAGGGAACGATTGCTCTCCGCCGACGTGGTAAAAGTTGCAGTCCGCCCCAACACCTTCTATTTTCAATCGCCCACTGTTTCCAAACAGGTTTGTTCATTGACAGACAGGAAGATTGTTTACCGAATCGAAACGACCGGTCGTTTCCCCGATGTGTCACCTATTCCCTTACCCAACTCGATCCATCTGGACCCTTTATCGACCATCCAGATGGAGCCCTTTCGTTTTGAGGAGTTCATTCATGAAACTATTTCTCGTCGCTTTTTATGCCTGTTGCGTCGCGGTCCTGATTTCAGGCTGCACGACGTCGGGTCCCAAAAAATCCGCTTCCCCACCTCCGGCAAAAGCCAAAGCCGCCCTCACCGCCGCCGAAGAACCGGAAGGGAGCAAAAAACTCCCAGGCAAACTGGTTTTCGATTACGACGAGGAGCCTAAAAACTCGAAATACGCCGGTTATAACGGAGGCAAGCCATACGCCCCGTTCGATCATGCGCAACACGTCAAGTACGACGGTTCCACCTGTGTCACCTGCCACCACACGAATTCCAAGACACTCTCGGCGGCGACCGGCGAGGCCAGCGAATTCGTCATGAAATGCACCAACTGTCACAACGACAAAACGGGTGAAAAGACCCCTTCGCCGTTTGAAGGCACGCACGAAACATTGAAGTTCAAGGGAAAGCCGTCACCCGAAGCCCAGGTTGCCTATCACGGCGAGGATGGAGCAGCTTCCGACGCTGGATGCATCACCTGCCACAAGAAATTACAGACCAAATTTGAAAAGGCGGCCAAAACGGTCAGTTGTGATCGGTGCCACACCGGAGAGAAGTCCTGACGGCCAACCGTCCCGGAACAAAGTCCGTATGACCAAAAAAGAAACGATGAACGACTCGGTGTTTCCACCATCGTTCATCGTTTTCTTTTTACCCTGAACGTGTGATTCCCGCTTCACTCGATCCAGACGAGCTGATCGCAGCGGAAAACCGGGCCTTCCACGCAGACGCGCTGGAAGTCGGTTTCGCCGTCGTCGCACCGGACGCCCGCGACGCACCCGACGCAGACGCCGAACCCGCAGGCCATGCGTTCTTCGAGCGAGGCGTAGGCCAGTACGTTCGCCTTTTCGCAGATGTGCGCCACCGCCTTCATCATCGGCGTCGGACCGCAGGTAAACGCGACGTACTTCCCTTCCTTCACGTCATCGGCATTGTCGGCGAGAAATTTTTCGAGCGGCTGCGTGACGAAACCGGCGAATCCGCGCGTGCCGTCGTTGGTCGCGATATGGACCGGAATGCCGAGCGCGACGAAATCGTCGAGGCCGATGAGATCGACCGTCGAGCGTCCGCCGAGAAAAAGCCGCGTCGGAACGCCCTCGCGCCGGAGTTGCTGCGCCAGCAGAAAGAGCGCCGCCGATCCGACGCCGCCCGCAACGAGCAGGGCTTCGCGTCCGCCGACGGCCACCGGTGAAATGTCGAAGGGCTTGCCGAGCGGCAACAAACATTCGACCGAATCGCCCGGATTGAGCCGCCGCAGGTTTTCCGTACCGCGTCCGAAAACCTGGTAGATGAATTCGACGGAAGTGGATTTCCCGTCGGAAACGTGGCGGTAAATCGCCATCGCCCGCCGCAGCAGCGGGTCAAACGCGCCGCGCGGCTTGAGCATGGCGAACTGTCCCGAACCGGATTCAAAAATCCGGTCGGTTGTGACCGTCAGGTGACCATATCCGCCGAAATGGCGGTTTTCGCTTACGGTTGCGACGACATCGAACATTTTTTACATCCTGAAATAAGGGGAAATTACAAAGATTCAAACCGGACGGTGCCTTGAGGTTTGTAAAACACCTTTTCGAAATCCTGTACCAGCGTTTCCCGAAGTTCGTTGAGCGTACGAGTCGAAACGACCAGGTGATTTGAAGTATCCGACCCGACGTCTTTCCTGAAAGCCAGAATCTCAACACCGTCGGGAAGACACGCAGCAAGTGCGGCAAAAAACTCGTCCTGAGTCAGCGTTTCCGGGCGCACCCAACGGAAACGTTTTGTTTCGACGGACGAACCTGAAACTGTCATCACAAAGGTTTCATAGTCATCTTCCCGGTCAATGTCGAGTTCAATGCCAAGCGGTTGAAGGTCCGGAAGTTTTTCCAGACGGTCAGCCACCGCTTCGACTTTCTCCCCCGGGTCAAACCGCCAATCAGTGATAAGCGCTGCGGGTATCCCTTGAAAGGCCAATTCGACCAGTTTTCCCATCAGGGTCGGTTCGGGGCGCGCCTGCGAATCCAAATCGAAAGGTTCTTCAAGGTATTCAAGATTTTCCCGAACGAAATCGAGGGCGCGACCGGGGAACGCAAAGGAAACCAAGAGTTCCCACAGACTTTCCGGGCAACGATCCACAAGCGGACCGAGCGCCTGTTTCAATTCTTCAACATATCCGTCCGTCAAATCCGCCGGTTCGTCCTGCCCGGTGTAAATGACGGCGTTGGGAGTGAGGTCGGCGGGAGCTTCGATTTCCCACTTTGAAATTCCAAATTCACGGGCGGCTTTCCGGAAAACATTCGCGATCAAGGGTTCGGTCTGAAAAGCCGGAAGTGGTGAAAACCGGAAGGACGGTATCCGTGTCACCGGATGGTCCGGAATCAGAACCGGCAATCCGAGAAGTTGCCGAAGCCGTAAGACAGCAAGGATTTCCACGGGGAAAAGTCGAAACCCCAATCGGTTTAAATCAAACTGCCGGTCGTTCGTGTCGAAACGACAATTTTCCGCGTGAAAGTCGCAGGCCCGAAGCAACGCCTGGTCAAAAGCAAAGGTGTCGTAGTTCTTCCACGTTCTCAAAATCGTCAGGAAAAAATCCGGGAACATGCCTTGAACTTCTTCGGGTACGGCAACCTGCCGCCAATCGCAAAACAATCGAATCAGAAACGGCCCAATGACTTCGGACGGAGCGTGGTAAACCAACCCCTCACGAATGCTTCGGAGA
>JAAFHI010000243.1 GCA_013298335.1 Actinomycetota bacterium | reverse complement strand
TCTTCCGATCTGGTCGAACCACAGCGGAACGCCGTCCTTTTCCTTCAAATGAATCATGTCGGTCAGCATGTAGGGGGCGTTCGGAAAGAACAGCAGCCACCCGGCGCAAACCGTCAGCCCGACCCACCGCCGCTCGACCTTTCGCAACATGAAACTCAGTCCGAGCGGCACCACGGCGAGGAACAGGTTCCAGACGAGGAATCGGTAATAGTGTGAGCCGGTGTACCACATGCGTACGCCGAGCAGCGCCAGACACCAGCTCACCGCAATCGCGAAAAAGGCCGCCAGTTTCAGTCTCATGCCTTCGCCTTCTCGTCAGGAAAGGTGTGGGTGAATCCATAGGCCCACAACATCAGCCCAATCTGCATCACGACCCGCACCCACAGGGCAATCGGCCCACCGAACTTGGTGAACATATCCGGGTGCATCGCCATGTGGATGTTTGCGGGCCAGACGGCGATGAGGAGGGCGATAATCCCCCACGCGCCGACTTTTTTGGTTGTCGGGACGATGAGCAGCGCCCCGAGGATGATTTCAATGACACCGCTGACGTTAATCAGAAGATCGTGCGCCGGAAGATAGGGCGGCATGATCTTGTGGTAGAACGCAGGGTTGAGAAAATGGTTGAGGCCGGCGGCGATATACACCAACCCTTGAAAAATTCTGAATCCGGCCCGGACTTTCGCTCTGGTAATTGGCACGTCTGGAACAGTCTCCCCTCAATTGTTTTTGGTCGAACATTCTACGAGTTGAACCACCGAAGGAGTTCCAACGGAATCTGACGCCGACATCCGGCATTGGTTCCGGCGGAAAGATCGACGCGACGGCGAAAAAGCACGCAGGAACTTCGCACTCGTCGTCAAAGTACCCGCACTCGACGTCACGACACCCGCACTCGCGGTCAGAACGTCAGCACTGGCCGTCACGACGCTCCCACTCACGGTCAGAACATCCGCACCGGCAGGCGCATCACCCGCACTCGGCGTCGCAACGTCGCACCGGGGCTCAGAACACCCGCACTGGCCGTCACGACGCTCCCACTCACGGTCAGAACATCCGCACCGGCAGGCGCATTACCCACACTCGGCGTTGCAACAGTCGCACCGGGGTTCAGAATGCTGACAAGTCCGCCTGAACCTCTGCCTTGGCGAAGACCGCCACACGCAGACGCACGCGACAACCGGAAAGCCACGGATTACCGTGAGGAATGACAATCAATTCAAGAACGGAATATCTGAAGAGAAAAAAGGGAAGGCATCGAAACAGGCGGTTCGTCGGCATCGGCATTTCCTTCGTCGAGGATCGGCGTTGACTCCGCCGCAACGTGCGCGAACCGCCCGACGGGCGTTCATCCGTACATGAACACCCGGACTATTTCCGTCGAATCAGTTCGACGCGTACCGCTTGAAGATCAGGCCGCCGTTCGTGCCGCCGAAGCCGGAGGCGTTCGACAGTGCGTATTCGATCTTCGCCTGACGCGGCGTATTCGGCACGTAATCCAGATCGCACTCGGGGTCGGGCGTTTCGTAATTGATGGTCGGCGGCATGGTCTGGCGTTCGACGGCCAGCGCGCTGAAACAGGCTTCGATGCCGCCCGCCGCGCCGAGCGTGTGCCCGGTCATGGACTTCGTCGAACTCACCGCCAGTTTGTAGGCGTGGTCCTCGAAGGCGCGCTTGATGGCGATGGTCTCGAACTTGTCGTTGTAGGGCGTCGAGGTGCCGTGCGCGTTGATGTAATCCACCTGATCGGGCCGGATGCCCGCGTCGGCGAGCGTCGTGCGGATCATCCGGTAGACGCCGTCGCCGTTCGGCGCGGGCGCGGTGATGTGATGAGCGTCGCCGCTCATGCCGTAACCGACCAGTTCGGCATAAATCTTCGCGCCGCGCGCCACCGCCCGTTCGTACTCTTCGAGCACCATCACGCCCGAACCTTCGCCGAGCAGAAAACCGTCACGCCCCGCTTCAAACGGTCGTGACGCATGCAGCGGGTCGTCGTTGCGGGTGGACATCGCCCTCGCCGCTGCGAAACCGCCCACGCCCATCGGCGTGATCGCACCCTCTGCGCCACCGCTGACCATGACGTCGGCATCACCTTCCTGAATCAGCCGGAACGCATCACCGATGGCGTGAACGCTCGCCGCGCAGGCCGTCGCCGTCGCCGAGTTCGGTCCCTTGAGTCCCCAGCGGTGCGAAATGTGCCCGGAGGCCATGTTCACGAGGAACGAAATCATGAAATAGGGCGAAATATGACGCGGGCCGTCCTTGAGATACTTCCGGTGCTCGCGCTCGATGACGCCGAAGCCGCCGATGCCGCTGCTGACGTAAACACCGCACCGCTCGCCGTCTTCCTTCGTGAAGTCGATACCGCTGTCGGCGACGGCTTCGGTCGCCGCCGCCACGGCGTATTGAATGTAGGGCGCGGTGCGCTTGATGTCCTTCGCCTCGAAGAACACCGCCGGGTCGAAGTGCTTCACTTCGGCGGCAAACCGCACATCGAAACCGGTCGCGTCGAAATGCGTAATCGGACCCGCGCCCGAGCGACCTTCCATCAATCCCAGCCAGTTCTCTTCCCGCGTATTGCCGATGGGCGTGACGAGCCCGATTCCGGTAACCACCACGCGACGTTTCCAAGAAGCCGTGTTTTCCATAAAAAGAAAATAAGTTCCGCGAAAGATAAAGTAAGCGGGAATGCTACCCTTTTCGCGAAGCGTCAGGCAAGAAAGACAGTCTGGGGAGTCTGGGGAGTCTGGGGAGTCTGGGGAGTCTGGGGAGTCGAGCGGACTTTCTTTACAAGGTCAGGTCAAGTGAAACTTCTTTGACACTCAAGACACCCAAGACTCTCAAGACGCCCAAGACTGTATTTGCCTGACTTCGAGTTTCTTCCCGAACCAGTTCGCGGGCTTGAGCATGCTGGTCAGGACGCGGCCCTTCATCGTGACGTAGTCCACGTCGCCCGCGAGCGCCTGCGACATGATGTCCACCACGCCGCCGTGCTTTCCGGAAAGCTGGAGGACGCGGTCAATCACCGGCGCGCCGAGCATCGAACCGCGATAGAACTTCGGCAACCGCCGCGAGGCCTCCGTCAGATCGGCTTCGAACTCCTTGCGCCAGAGCCGGTCGTAGGTCGCGGGCGCATGGCGCGTCAACGCCTCGCCGAGCAGATGCGCCGATTGCAATGCGTAGTAAATGCCTTCCCCGGTAATCGGATCGACGAATCCGGCGGCGTCGCCGACGAGCGCCCAGTTCGCGCCCGACACGCGGTTCGTTTTCCACGATTTCTTGCGGAGCATCGGGACCCGCGCGGCGTATTTCACGCGGTCCTTCGGCAGTTCGCCGCCGAGATGCCAGCGCACGAACCGGTCGAGTTCCTTCCAGAGTTCCGGGAGGGGATATTCGCCGCACTGGTTGATGATGCCGTAGGAAACGTGGTCCGGACGCGGAAAAGCCCAGACGTACCCGCTGAAATCCTTCGGAAACGCGACCACCGCGCGCGGCGTGCCGGGGGCGGAAATGTAGTAGCCGCAACACATTGCCTGATCTTCGTCGGGCAGGCGTCCGACGAGTTGCCGGCGCGTGCCGCTCGTGCAGCCGTCCGCGCCGACCAGAAAATCCGCCCGCCAGATGTCGCCGTCGGCCTCGATACGCCAGCCGTCGCCGTCGGGCGCGAAAGCCGTCACCCGGCGCGGTATGAAATCTGCCCCGGTGGCCTGCGCCCGCGCGAGCAGCAGGCCGTTGAGGTTGGTCCGCGAGAAAATCCGGAACGGCGCATCGGCGAGTGGAAAGGTCACGGCGCGCCCGCGCGGCGAGAGAATCTCGATTTCGGAAATCGCCTGCCGGGGGAACTCGGCGGTTTTTTCTTCGAGCAGAAAACCGAACTGACGCAACGCTTTGGCGGTAATGCCGCCGCCGCAGGGTTTTTCCCACGCGCCGCGATGCATGTCGTAGAGGCGAACCCGCGCACCGGCGGTCGCGAGCGTGTGGGCGAGATGTGAACCGGCGGGGCCGGAACCGATGATGGCGACGTTCATTCGGTGAGTCCGTGTAATCCGTGTAATCCGTGGCTATTTCCTCATCTTACCGCCCGAATTCGCCTTTCGCTCCCGGAACCGGCATATTTTCCGGGAACCTTTCCGAAAAACCGGTGTCGAAGGGTTGTGTACGCCTTCGAAATCTTCGTGGAGCGCGATTCGAAATGATGCGAGTTGAGGATATCGCCGCATTGACGACAGCCGCCGACGGGACGGAATTTGCCGCCGCGCCGTGCGGTCGTCTCTCCGTTTCGGACACGGCCCTGCTCGAAGGCATCCGCGAAGGCCGCAACGCGGCGTTCGAGCAACTGGTCACCCGCTTCCAGCCGATGGTCTACAACCTGCTCTTCCGGTTGCTCAACCATCCCGAGGACGCCCGCGACCTCACCCAGGAAACCTTCCTCAACGTCTTCCGCTTCGCCAAATCGTTTCGCGGCGACTGTGAAATGAAGACGTGGATTTACCGGATTGCCGTCAATCAGGCGTCGAACCACCAGCGCTGGTGGAAGCGGCGCTGGCGGCGCGAGACGGTTTCGCTCGACGCGGTTGAAACCGAGGACGGTCAATCGCTCGCCGAACGCATCGCCTCATCCGACCTCGATCCCGAGCAGCAGGCGCTGCTGATGGAGCGACAGCGGCATCTGACCGCGGCGCTCGCCACCCTGAAATTCGATTTCCGCGTCGCCGTCGTCATGCGCGATGTGCGCGGCCTGAGCTACGAGGAAATCGCCGAAGCCCTCGAACTTTCCGTCGGCACGGTCAAATCGCGCATCGCCCGCGGACGCGACGCGTTGCGCCAGGCTCTGAAGGACCGTTTCTGAACGGAACGAAGGAGGCTCGAAACCGATGATGAATTGTGAACAGTTCAACCTTGATCTCTCCCCGTACGTCGATGCCGACCTGCCCGGAGAACACGCCGACGCGATGGCCTTTCACGCGTCGCACTGCGCGGCCTGCCACGCCCGCCTCGAAGAACTCCACGAAGTTCGGGCCGCCCTGCGCGGACTGCCCGGAGAACAGGCCGACCCGGTCCTCTCCCGCCGCATCGTCAGCGCGATGCAGGACGCCGCCCGCCGCCGCGAACGCGAACACTGGAGCGATTTCCGCTGGCTGCTGCGCCACCTCGCGATCCGTCCGATGGCGACCGGCTACGGCGTCGGGCTCGCCATCACCGCCATGCTCTTCGTCGGCGTACTGGTGTCGTTCAAACCGATGCTGCGCCTGACCCAGACGCCGCAGTTCAACGTGGTCTATGTACCCGCCGATGAAATGCGGCCCTTCGCCACCCGCGCCCAGAACGCCCGCCCGGTCGCCTACACCCGCCCGACCCTCGGCTCGGTCGCGCCGGGCTTCGAATCCATGCCCTCGGCGCTGTTCCTGACCGATGAAGAAGGCGGCGTGGTGGTCATCGCCGAAGTTTCACCCACGGGACAAGCCCGGTGCGTCCAGCTCGTTTCACCCACCACCGACGCCCGGACCGCCGCCGTCATCGACGCGGCCCTCCAGCGGACGGCCTTCCGCCCGGCCCTGACGAAACAGGGCAACCCGATCGCCACCCAGATCGTGCTGCTGGTGGATCAGGTCTACATTCATGGGTGAAGTCTTGGAGTCTGGGAGTCTGGGAGTCTGAAAACCGGGTCTTGGGGGTCTTGGGGGTCTTGAGAGTCGGGAAGAAAGTTCCGTTTTGCCAGGAAGTCCGCTCGATTCCTCAATATTGAAGAGTCGGGCGGACTTCCGTTCTTCTGATCCCACCGGTTTTTGTGGGGTGAACGCGTAGAACTGCCTTTGAAACCCGCGAGGCGGGTGTCCGCATATAGCCCCCGATGACGCGAGTCTTCGAGCGAATCGGGGGAAACCGGGGAGTAATTGAGAATTGAGAATTTTCAGATTCCGCATTCGATATTCCGCATTCCGCATTCTCTTCCCCACCCCACAAAATCCGGCGGGGCGAGC
>JAAFHI010000626.1 GCA_013298335.1 Actinomycetota bacterium | reverse complement strand
GTCGCTCATCGAGCAGGGGATTCTGAAAGGGCTGCTGCTGTCGCGGCGTCCGCGCAAGAACATGCTCAACTCGAACGGCCATGGTCGGCTCGGCGGTTCGGCGGGGCTTTCCGCGCAGTACGGCAACCTGTTCGTGACCGCAACCGACGGCAAGACCGACGAGGAACTCAAGGCGCAACTCATTTCACTGTGTCGTTTACAGAATCTCGACTACGGCGTGCTGATCCGCTCGGTGGACGGGCAGGGCGAGCCGGTGATGGCCTACAAGGTGTTCGTGAAGGACGGCCACGAGGAACTGTTCCGGGGCGCGTCGCTCGGCGAGTTCTCGGTACGGGCCATGAAAAACGAAATTCTCGCCGCCGGAAAAACGCCGACGGTGACCAACTACGTCGCCGGGCGTGGTTTCCCCCTCGGCTACAGCATCGTCGCGCCGGCAATGCTCGTCGAGGAACTCGAACTCAAGCCCCCGACCGGCACGACGCAGAAGCCGCTGCTGTTAACTCATCCGTATTTTGACAAGGCAAAGAAATAGTCTGGGGAGTCTGGGGAGTCTTGAGGGTCTTGGGAGTCTCGGGAGTCGGGAAGAAAGTTCTTGACTCGTATCAGCCCAAAAAGTCTGCTCGACTCCCAAGACCCACCAGACTCCCAAGACTCCCAAGACTTTTTAAAAGTATGAGAACACTCCGAGACTTCTCCGCCGTCGTCTTCGACATGGACGGCCTCCTCATCGATACCGAGACGATTTACTGCATGTCGTGGCAGAAGGCCGCGGCGGACTGCGGGTTTGAAATCACGCGGGATTTCTACCAGAACCTCGTCGGACGCTCGCGGGCGGACGCGCTCCAGCGGACGCTCGACGAGTTCGGCGAGATTGTACCGATGCCGAGATTCCGCGAACTGGTCTGGCACTACGAGCACGTCTGTTTCGAGGAAGAGGAAATCGTGGTGAAGGCGGGCGCGTGGGACATGATTGCCGCCGTGGACGCCGCCGGGCTGAAAAAGGCGGTCGCGACCTCGACGCACCGGGTGAACGCCGCGCCGCGGCTCGTCCGGACCGGGCTTGGCGAGCGGTTCGCGACGGTCGTATGCGGCGATGAAGTGACGAATCCAAAGCCCGCGCCGGATTTGTACCTCGCGGCGTGCCGGGCGTTAAATGTTGATCCGAAAGATGTTCTGGCGTTCGAGGATTCCGAGCCGGGCATTCAGGCGGCGGCGGCGGCGGGTGTGACGGTGATTGCCGTGCCCGATTTCAAGCCGCCCGTTCCCGAAATTGCCGAGCTGGCGTGGCGGGTCTGTCCGTCACTGGTCGCGGCGCGTGAGTTTCTGGCGGGATGATGGTTCGTCGGGTTTCTTCATCGGTTGGGGATTTTGCGGGTGGGTAATACGGACCATTTTGTAGAACAAAACGATGGCACCGATGGAAATGATGACGATCAGGAAGGTTCGGAGCGCCTGACGGTTGTCGGCGGCGATGACCGAAACCAGAACGAATCCGATGACCACGGCGATAAACCCGACGGCAAAGCCGAATCTCCCGCTGACGAGTTCAAACGGATTCATGGACATCGGCGAGCCCTCGTCGACGCCCGCCAGTTGTTGATTCTCGCGAAGCCGTTCGTTCAATTGTCGGAAATACTCCGCGCGTTCCCAGTCATCCTTCCGGTTGAGTTCGACAAGCGGCGGTGGCTGCGGCGTGACGGGAACGTTGTGGCACCGGGCGCAGAAATTGGTCGCGGGATTGAAGAAATCCGCCTGGTGGCAGATTTCGCACCGTTGCGGCGCGGACTCGTTCACGATAGAAAACGTCGGATCGGGCATCGTACGCCTCGCTGGCGGCAACGAATGCCGCAAAACGCAATTTTCTGGAGAATCGAATGAAGACGACCAAACAGTACCTTCGCGCCGGAGTTTTGACAATTCTCGCGCTTGCGCTCAGTGCCTCGGCGTTTGCGAACCGTTCCGCAGTGACGACCGCCCCGCGCGACGACCGGAATGTGGTGAGCGTTCGGACGGCGGTTTCGGTGGACAAGCTCCGGGTCGGGGCGTCGGCGAAAGCGGCGGTTCAACTCGTCGTCGCGCCCGGATACCACATCAATTCCCGGTTTCCGTCGGATGAGTTTCTGGTCGGAACGAAAGTCCAGCTCGACAAGCTGCCGGGGATGACGGTCGGCGGCGCGGTGTACCCGAAAGGCGCGGTCAAGAAGTTCGCCTTCTCGAAAACGCCGCTCTCGATCTACGAGGGAACGGTCAACGTCATCTTCCCGATAACCGCCACCGCCGCGCTCAAGCCGGGTCGGCAGGTGCTCAAGGGCAAACTGACCTACCAGGCGTGCAACGATTCCCAGTGCCTGCCGCCGCAGACGGTCATGGTTGAAATTCCGGTCGAAATCGTTCCTGCCGGCACCGCATCCGCCCCCGCCCATCCCGAAATCTTCGGACGCAAGGGCCGGTAGAACCTCTCGGCGACAGCTTCGGACCAGCCGGAATTACGGGATGTCATCCGTTCGGACGACATCCCCGCCGCGCCCGATGGCCGCCTGTCGGTCCGCCGCATAGCCCCAACTAATGGCGCTCGGCGGTTTGAGAAACCAGCGATACGCCAGCGCCATCTGCCGCGCGGCTTCGGCGGCGGGCATCGCCCCGGTCGCCGTGCCCAGTCCGGGGCAGGCAACCGACCGAATCGGCTTTTTCTCCGCCAGATTGTGCCGGTGGACCGCTACCAGCATCGCCCACATCCCGACGTACGCGTAATCGGTCGTCGCAATGTGCATCGGAATCCGCATGGTCGGCGTGTGGGCGATGAACGGGTGCTTCGGATGCCCCGTTTCCACGATCATCGAGGTTCCGATGGGCTGTTCGCCGCGAAATTCGGCGATGACGCGCGCCTGCACGCGGTCCATCAGCTCGATTCCGAAAAAGTACGTGATGGCGAGGTCCACCCCGCCGTCCATCAGGCCAAAGGAATTTGCCGCGCTCACCATGCAGTCGAACTCGGGCAGCGTCTCGAACCGGTCGTTGACGACGTTGACCCGCGGCAATCCCTTGAACGCCTTGCGCCACGCGGTACAAAGCGCCGGATTCGGATCGACCAGAATCAGGCGAAAATCGGTCATTTCTTTTCCTGGGAAGCCGGAAGCGTTTTCGCGAATTTTCGGCTTTTGCTGACGTAGCCGTTCTGGAGATAGAACCGGTGCGCGCCGTCGCGGCGGTCGTTGCTCGTCAGTTCGACGCTGCCGCAGTCCCACGCCGCCGCCCGGCGTTCGACCTCGGCGAGTAAAAGGCCGCCGATACCCTTTCCCCGCACGTCTTCCGAAATCACGAACGATGACAGCCACCCGACCGGGCGTTCGCGGGTCATGAACTGAATCCGGTTGAGGACCGCGAAGCCGATGACACGCTCGGCGGCCCCG
>JAAFHI010000635.1 GCA_013298335.1 Actinomycetota bacterium | reverse complement strand
GCTGCGCCGGACCGCTTCCGGATTGCTGGTGATGACGTTGATGCCGAGCCGCAGATCGACGCGGGAAAGCGATGACTGCCGGGCCACGGTCCCGATGATGTTGGTGCGATCCACGTCCGCCCGGCGGACGAGTCCCGAAACAAGTGCCTCTCCGAGTTTGCCGACCCCAATGACGGCGATTTTCTTATCGTTCAACATGAATTTAGGTTGGATGAAACGTTCAGAATGGAATCGTTTGAAAATATAGCGGGCAACGCCCACGTCAAGCGAGCATTGCCCGAAAAGTTCGGCTTTTCAGGATGGGTGTCCGAAAAAATTCGAATCAGACCGCGACGGCGAGCAGATAACACCGCCGACTCGGATATTCCGCCCCGGCGTAGGGCTCGCGTTCGACGCTTTCGATGACGTTGAACTTCGCCAGCCGGAGCGCCTCCCCGACCTGTGCCGGAAGGTGAAAGCGGAAGTCGAGCACCACCGGCGCGCCGAACAGGTCCTCGACCCGAACCACCGCGTCGCCGATGTGAAACGCCAGCAACAGAAATCCGCCGAGCGCGACGGCCCGCCGGATTTCGGTGAAAACGCCGACCAGTTCCTCCGGCGCGAAGTGGACGATTGAATAAAACCCGACCGCCCCGATGATGCCGGCGTCGGGAAGGTCGAGGTTCCGGATGTCTCCGACCCGGAAGTCGATTTCCGGATGAAGCCGCCCGGCCTCGGTGACCATTCCCGGAGAAAGGTCGAAGCCGATGACGGCCACGCCCCGTTCGTGGAGATAGCCCGCGACCTGCCCCGGACCGCACCCCAGATCGGCGACAAGGCCGCGCCCACGCACTTCCTCGGCAAACCGGTTCAAAAGATGCCGGTCGAGCGGTTTGTGGTCGAGTTCCGCACCAAGGTGCTCGGCGTAGACCCTGGCGGCGGAATCGTAACTCTGACTGACATCCATACCGGGTTCCCCAATTGAACCAGCCGTTTACGCCTGCGCGGCCACGGCTTCGGCGGTGTCGTCGGAATCGTCGGTAAACTCGTAGGTCACGGGAATTTCCGCCGCGACCAGATTCCACACGTTGAACGCCTTCATCATGGCCATGATCATCGCCATGTTGCCCTCGGCCTTGTAATCGGGCGAGGCCAGCGCGCGCTGAACCGAGATTTCACCGCGATTGAGCAATCCCGCCTTGGCGAAGGTCGTGGTCGTCCGGGAGACGAAATTCGCGCTGAACGGCTCTTTCCGGAGGTCCTCCCACGGCGACGGATGCGATTCATAGCGGTAATCGGTCGCCTTTCCCTGTTTGAACGTCCACTGGGTTCGGCGGTCCTTGCCGTCCGGCCCGTCGTAAATCCGGAACACGAAGGTTCCGTTCAGTTTCTTGCCGTCGGCGGCAAAGCGCGGATCGGCGTCAATCCGGCGGGCAATCTCGTCGAGCCATGCTTTCGTGTAGAACTTGATCATTCTGGTTCTCTCATTCCTGTGGAGTCATAAAATCCGGGCGATTGAATTCATCAAACTCGGCGGGGGGAGCCTCGGCAATCGCGGATTGGAGTTCAAGAAATTTGGCTCTCACGCTCGGATCGAGCCGTTCAGCAAAGTTGGGCGTCAATGAACGAAGACGGATAAGCTCTTGTACGTCAGCCAGATCGCGCAACCGATGCGGTGCGGTCATCCCTGACGCAAGCTTCAATTCAATGAGTTTCGGGAAGGCCAGAATCGGGATTCCATCAATCACGTCGGCGACGTCCGACGGGTCGGGAAAAGCCACGGCTTTCGGTTTGCCGTCTCCGGGAAAGTCGCCGGTCGTGAGAATTTCGACCCGGACGTTTTCCGGAAGCGCCCGAAAGGCCCTCGTCGCTCCGGAAAACGCCGGTCGGAAACCGATGCCGACCAATGTCTCGCGAAATGTTTCCAGACCATCCTTCGTCATCAGAAGGTCGATGTCCTCGGTAAACCGGCGATACCCATACTGATTGACCGCAATACCGCCAATGACGACAAAAGAAATCCCGGCGCGTTCAAGCTCCGCGACGATTCGATGCAGCGTGTCGTTGAGCATGCCCTTCCCCTGAAAAAATGCGAGTCCCTCCGCGTAGGTCGCGGCGGTCGAGCGCAGAATCGTCTGGAAATCTTCACTGACGGTCGGCATAGGGCATTCGCAATCGAAATTGTTCAGAGTACTCCGCTTTAGCGGGGAGAGTTTCGGCAATCCCCCGATTCCTCGGCTACTTTCTTTGAAAGACTTCGACGAAACCTGATTTTCCCTTGGCACTTTCCAGGTAACCACACTTTTTCCCCGCTAAAGCGGGGTACTCTGAACCATTTTCAAAAATCATCAATCAGAATGGACTCATCAAAAAGTCGCCGAGTTCAACGTAGACGTTTTTGACCTGCGTGTAGTGTTTCAGCACTTCCGCGCCGCCTTCGCGCGAGTTGCCGCTCTGCTTGTAGCCGCCGAAGGGGGCCTGCGGGAAAAAGGCGTTGTGGTTGTTGACCCAGACCTGCCCGGCGCGCAGGGCTTTCGCGAAATTCAGCGCCCGCTTGATGTCGGAGGTCCAGACGGAGGCGGCGAGGCCGTAAATCGAGTCGTTGGCCTGTTCAAGTACGTCGTATTCGTCGTCGAACGTCAGTACCGAGGCGACCGGCCCGAAAATTTCGTCGCGGGCGATGGCCATGTCGTTGGTGACGTCGCCGAAAATCGTCGGCGCGAGGTAGTTGCCTTCCGGAGACAGTCCCTCGCCGCCTGGAAACTCGCCGCCGCAGAGCAGTTTCGCCCCGGAGGACTTCCCGGCTTCAATAAAAGATTTCACCTTTTCGTATTGCAGGCGGGTGACGAGCGGGCCGTTCTGGGTGTCGTCGGAGAGCGGATGCCCGACGGTGATGGCTTTCGCCCCGGCGATGAAGCGTTCGAGGAATTCGTCCTTGAGGCTTTCATGAATGAAGATGCGGGTTGCGGCGGTGCAGGTCTGCCCCGAGTTGTAGAACACGCCCATCAGCGCGCCCGTCACGACCTGTTCGAGATCGGCGTCGGGAAACACGACGAACGGCGACTTGCCGCCGAGTTCGAGCAGAACCCGTTTCAACGTCGAGGCGGCGGCGCGGCTCACGATCTTGCCGGTTTCGGTTCCGCCGGTCAGCGAAATCAGGTCAACTTCCTTGTGTTCAAGCAGATAGGCGGCAATTTCGCTGCCCGGCTCGGTCACGACGTTGAAGACGCCGTCCGGCAGACCGGCTTCGACGCAGAGTTCGGCCAGTTTCAGCACTGAAAGCGGCGTCGCGGGCGACGGTTTCAGGACGAGGCTGTTTCCGGCGGCCAGCGCGGGCGCAATTTTGAACGCCGCGAGCGCCAGCGGATAGTT